>CAZTNO010000004.1:21848-29536 GCA_964614865.1 uncultured Clostridia bacterium | reverse complement strand
CAAGGGGGTGCTGCAGCGGATCCTGGTGCTGCGTGCCGAGCGATGCAAGCTGCTGAACTACCAGAGCCCCGCCCACTTCTTTCTGGAAGACCGCATGGCCAAGACTCCCGAGACCGTGGATCGCTTCCTGAAGGGGCTGTGGATGCCCGCCCTGGCCCGCGCCAAAGCCGAGTTGGCCGACATGCAGGCACTGGCTGGTCGGGAAAAGGCCAGTATCTCGCTGGCCAGCGCGGACTGGTGGTACTACTCGGAAAAGGTGCGCAAAGAGAAGTACGCGTTGGACGATGCCGCCCTTCGCCCCTATTTCAAACTGGAAAACGTCAAGCAGGGGATTTTTACCCTGTCGGAAAAGCTCTACGGGATCCGCTTCGTTGCCCGCCAGGATATCCCCGTCTACCACCCCGAGGTGCAGGTGGTCGAGGTGCGCGAGGGCAATGGCACCCCCCTGGGCATCCTGTACATGGACTTCTTTCCCCGCGACTCCAAGCGGGGCGGGGCCTGGTCGGGTGGTTACCGCGGATCGTGGATGGAAGAGGGCAAGCGGGTTTTGCCGCTGGTGACGCTGGTTTGCAATTTCACCAAGCCCACCGCCTCCACCCCCTCGTTGCTCAGCATCGACGAGGTCAACACTTTCTTTCACGAGTTCGGCCACGCCCTCAACGGGCTGTTCTCGAACGGCACCTACCGGACTTCTTACGCTCCGCAGGATTCGGTCGAGCTGCCATCGCAAATCATGGAGAACTGGGCACTGGAGCCCGAGTTGCTGAAACTCTATGCCCGGCACTACGAGACCGGCGCGGAGATCCCCGCCACTTTGGTCGAGAAACTCAAGCAGAGCGGCCTGTTCAATCAGGGGTTCGAAACGGTCGAGTACCTGGCATCGGCCATCCTCGACATGGCCTGGCATTCGCTGTCCAGTGCCGGCAACGTCAATGTGGCCCGCTTCGAGGCGGAGCTCATGGACGGGCTGGGGCTGATCCCGCAGATCCTGCCGCGATGGCGATCCACCTATTTCACCCACATCATCTCGGGCTATTCGGCGGGCTATTACAGCTACATCTGGGCCGGTGTGCTCGATGCCGACGCCTACGAGGCTTTTCGCGAAACCTCGCTGTTCGATCGCAAGACGGCCACTTCCTTCCGCAGGAACATTCTGGAGAAGCTCGGTACCGAAGACGCCATGACTCTCTACAAGCAGTTCCGGGGGCGGGAGCCGAAGGTCGAGCCGCTGCTGAAGCGGCGGGGTCTGCTCTAGGTATTCTGCGACCAGCGGGGGCGGGATTTTGGCCGCCCCCGCCAGGCACCGCGGCTGCCAGGAATGAAGATGAACAGGGTACACCCGATCGCCCGTTGCTTGCTGGCGCTCCTCGGCTGGGGGTTGCTGACCGGCATTGCCAGTGGCGCAGGTGAAAAGCCGGTGACCTCCGAGCAACTGGCCGAGTTTGTCCGCCAGGTGCGTACCAGCGCTCCGCAAGAGGTCCTCTACGGGGGGTTCGGCGACGTGTTCATTCCGGGACGGAAACTGGACAAGCAGTACGACAGTCTGTTTCGACCCTATCTGCGCTCCGAGGCGCAGGGCATTGCCCGCTACATTTTTGTCGATACCAAAGGCCGTAGCGAGACCTTCCGCATCGCCCTGGTTGTCGACCGGTTGCGGGGGACGGTGGTGGAGTTCGAAGCGTGGAGCCGAAGGTTCTTTCGCTAGCTTCCCCCTTTTTTTTGTTTCAGGGCGAGATTGGCTTCGTCGGGAAAGGGGGGTGAAAAATTTTTTCGTGGGGGCTTGCTTTTTGCCCCACATCTGGTACAATGCCCTTTCGTGGATGGTGAGGTTGGTTTTTGTTGATCGATTGATGATTGTTGGAAAGGCCGTCGAAGGCGATGGCTGCACGCGAGCTACGGCGATCGAAGCTATCTTCCCCGCTTGATATCTCCAAAAGACAGTATCATTCCGTCCAGAAACCGCCCCCGCTGGAGCCAGAGTCTCTCTCCACGGAACTGGTTTGTTTGTTGTTGTCAAACGGAGGTTTGAATGAATATCTATGTCGGGAACCTGGCTTACGAGACGGGGGAAGAGGACCTGCGCAACGCCTTTGCGGCTTTCGGGCAGGTGGAATCGGTATCGGTGATCAAAGACAAGATCACCGGTCGCTCGAAGGGTTTTGGTTTTGTCACCATGCCGGTGCAGGAAGAGGCCCAGAAGGCCATCAACGGGCTCAACGAGCGTCCCCTGCAGGGTCGCAACGTGCGCGTCAACGAGGCCAAGCCCAAGACCGAGGGCAACGACCGTCGCGGCGGCTATAACGACCGGTATTGATCCGGTCAGTCACTTTGTCATTTCGGAATCAAACGGAGGTTTGAATGAATATCTATGTGGGAAACCTGGCTTATGAGACGGGAGAAGAAGATCTGCGCAACGCCTTTTCGGCTTTCGGGCAGGTGGAATCGGTGTCGGTGATCAAAGACAAGATCACCGGTCGCTCGAAGGGTTTTGGTTTTGTCACCATGCCGGTGCAGGAAGAGGCCCAGAAGGCCATCAACGGGCTCAACGAGCGTCCCCTGCAGGGTCGCAACGTGCGCGTCAACGAGGCCAAGCCCAAGACCGAGGGCAACGACCGTCGCGGCGGCTATAACGACCGGTATTGATCCGGTCAGTCACTTTGTCATTTCGGAATCAAACGGAGGTTTGAATGAATATCTATGTGGGAAACCTGGCTTATGAGACGGGAGAAGAAGATCTGCGCAACGCCTTTTCGGCTTTCGGGCAGGTGGAATCGGTGTCGGTGATCAAAGACAAGATCACCGGTCGCTCGAAGGGTTTTGGTTTTGTCACCATGCCGGTGCAGGAAGAGGCCGAGAAAGCCATCAACAACATGAACGAGAAGTCGCTCCAGGGTCGGCGCATCCGGGTCAACGAAGCCCGGCCGAAAACCGAAGGTGGCGGCGATCGCAGGGGTTTCGGGGGCGACAGGTACTAGCCTGCCCGCGTCCTGAAAACCCGAAGGCACGGGGCCTGTTCTGAACGGGGCAGGCTCCGGCGTCCATTTCCCCCCGTGAGGGGGGAGGAGAAAAGGGCGGATGATTCCCAACCCGGGGATTACGGCAGCGAGGTCTTTCCTCCAACTGCTGGAGACCGCCCTGTTTCCTTCCCGTTGCCAAAGCTGCGGAGAGTGGCTGGGGTTTGTGGATGAACGGGTGCTTTGCCGCACTTGCCGGGGAGAGATCGTGCCCTGGCCGGGCCCCCGCTGTCCGATCTGCGGCGTGTTTCTGGTTTCACCCCGACAGGCGCGCTGCGGCCGTTGTGCTGCGGCCCCGCCCCCGTTCCGGGGGCACCGCTCTTTTGCCCTGTACCACGGGGTGCTGCGTCGGGCCCTCCATCTCTTCAAGTACCAAAACATGGAAGGACTGGGTTCCCTGTTTCAGGAGCGCCTGTGGCAGAGCTGGCAGGATTCCCGTTTTCCTCCCATGGACGGGATCGTCCCCGTTCCAGCCGATCCCTCCCGTCACCACGACTTTTCCCCCACCCTGCGCCTCGCCGAACTGCTGAGTCGCAAAACGGGCATTCCCACCTTGCCCGCGGTGCTGCGCAAAACCCGGTCGACCCCATCCCAGGCGGGACTCAACCAGGCCCGTCGTCTCGTCAATCTGAACGGCGCCTTTGCTCTGGGCCCCGAAAAACAAGTCAGGGGAAAGCGCTTGCTGCTGCTCGACGACATTTTGACCACCGGGGCCACCTTGCGCGGTTGCGCCCTCGTATTGACCCGGGGAGGAAGCGAGGTGTTCGCCCTGACCCTGGCGCAAACCCCCCTGGCCCGGCAGTGGGCCGACCCCGAAACTTCCCCGTTCAGTACTTGACCCCGCCCGAATCGATAAAGATCACCTCGCGCTGCAAGTGGAGGCCGGATCGCCCGCAGACCTGGTGAAAAATTCGCCCGGCGAGTCGCTGCAGATCGGCAAAGGTGGCGTGGCCGCGGTTCACCAAAAAGTTGGCGTGCATGGGGGAAACCTCGACGTCGCCGCAACTCGACCCTTTGAGTCCGCACTCCTCGATCAACTTGCCAGCTGATACCTTGACGCCGCGATCCAGCGGGTTCTGAAAGAAACACCCGGCCGAGCGGGCGGTGGTGAGCAGGGGATGGTGCTGCTGGCGGTGGAGCACGTTGCGGCGCAGCTCCTCCCGGATCTCCTCCGGGTTGCGGGGCTGCACGCGGATGAACAGCCGCAGGATCGCCTGGCTGGCGAATTTCAGTTTAGAGTGCCGGTAGGTGAAGCGGAAGTAGTCGCTGTCCACCTGACGCAGGTGGCCGTTTTCGTCGACGATTTCGGCCCCTTGCAGGAAGTCGCCGAATTGCTGCCCGAACGCCCCGGCGTTCACCGCGGCCGCACCTCCCAGGGTGCCGGGCAGGCCAGCCAGGAATTCGAGCCCTCCCATCCCGGCGCGCAGGCTGGCGGCGAAGAATTCGGGCCAGCGAAAACCCGAATCCACTGTCCACAGCTGGGGATCGGTCATCTCCAGTTCGCGGGTCTGGTTAACGACCACCACGGCGTGGATCGGACCATCGACGAACGCGACGTTGCTCCCCCCGCCGAGCAGCACGGTCGGAATACCCTCCTCACGAACGGTTTGCCACAACAGGTTCAATTGGGGCCGGAAGGGGACCTTCACCAGCACTTCGGCCGTACCACCAATGCCCAAGGTCAGGTGGGGGGCGAGGGGGACATGGGGTACGGCCTCCAGCCCCCAGTCGCGAAACTGGCGCAGCAGGTTCGCAGTGGGGAATGGCTCAGCGGGGGACATTTTGCTGCAACCAGTAGTGCAACTGGTCCTGTTGGGCTTGGCGGTCGACCACCTGGACCGGGTGGATGATTTCGGCGACCCGGTCGTTCCCGGTGACCACGATCCGCAGCCGGTACTCGCCGGCAGCGGGAGGGATCCAGGCAACGGTCGGGGTGGCGCCCCGATTCAACCGGCGCTCCAACCACACGGTGCCATCGGCAGACAGCACGCTGAAAGCGAGCTCAGGTCGTTCCAGATTCACCGGGGTGAGGGTGATGGTGGCTCCCCGTCCGACCTCCAGCGGGGCCGCGGGGGCGAGGGTGACGTCGACGGTGATGCGGTTGGACAGGCGACAGATCCTGGATTCGACTTCGCCTTTGATGGGCAGGATCAGCGACGTGCCGACAAACACCGGGGGTGCGGCCAGCGGGGCACTCGGGGTCCAGGTGGTGGTCTGGCGGCGCTTGGCATCGAACAGGTGCAGCTTTTGGTCGTGGGAGGCCAGGACCACGTTCTCGGCCGTGGACAGCGGCGGAAACCGGGGCAGGGAGAGGAGCGGGGTCCACCAGTGCAAGGTGCCACGGGTTTTGTAGAAGTAGAGGTTGTGGTCTTCGGGAAAGACGGCGATCCAGTCGCCGACGGCCATCGGGGCCTGGAGCAGGGGTTGGGGCAAGTCTCTGCGCCAACGGACCCGTCCGTCGCGACGATCGAGGCTGGCCAGGGTACGTGGGGCGAGGCCGACGTAGAGATCCTGGTCGCGGACCAGGATCGCCGAGGTGACATGCTCGGGGAGGGGACACTTGCGCCAGGTGCGTTCCCGGCGGTGGAAAAACAGCAGGCGCTTGCCCAGCGGGAGGATCACCTCGGTTTCGCTGAACCAAGCGGGCCCCGGGGTGTTCTCGCCTTTGTCGGTTTCGCCCAACAATTCTCCCTGTTCGGAATCGACCAGGGCCAGGGTGCTGCCCCGGTCGAGCAATACCAGCCCCTTGCCGGCGCCGAGAACCTGCCCTTGCTGGAGCTGTTCGCGCCGGGGGTGGCGTTTGCCGCTGTCGGTTTCCAGCAGAGTCCACTCGCCGGCGCTGCGCAGCAGCAGACGCGATTTGGCTGCGGCGACGAGTTGCTCGGTGCCGCCGGGGATCGCCAGCAGGTGCGAGGTGCCGTCGAGCGGCGAAATGAGGGCGATTCGCCCGCCGGGTTCGCTGGCCACGATCCGGTCCCCCCCTTCGAGCGGGGTCAGGGTGAGGGCCGGGAAGGGCCAGTTGACCAGCACCGACTCGGCCAGCGATTGGCTGAACTCGGGCAGGGGGCGCTCCTTTTCGCCCGCCGCCCCGGGAATGGAAAGGGCGGTGGCGAACAGCAAGGCGAAAAGCAGGCAACAGGCCCCCTGACAGAGAGCGGGCTTGGATGGGGGGAAAATCATGATGGGATTATACCAGTTGCCCCCCGGGAGGGGCAACCGGACCGAAGACGGTTAACGGGCATGGGGCCACAGCACCCACGGTGACGGGAAGCGGAATGGCCGGTTTTCGGCGCGGGCCATGGTGGCGGCGAACAGCACGGCACCGGTCATGGACGCAAGCCCGGCTCCCGCCAGCACCGCCGATGTGCCAAACTGACCCGCCAGCGACCCGAAGACCAGGCTGCCCAGCGGCATGGTGCCGAAGAAAGCCAGCATCAAAAACGACATGATGCGCGCCCGGTACTCTTCGGGGGCGGCCAGTTGGACCTGGGTGTTGCCCGAGGTCAGCTGGTTCATCATGCCGAGGCCGCAAGCCGCCAGGGTGATCAGCGCGGTGGCCTGGTGGCGACTGAACGCCAGTAGCAGCAATCCCCCCCCCAGCAGCAAGGCCCCGCCGGCGTTGAGCTCGGCCAGGGGCCTCCAGCCCTGCTGCCGTGTCCCCAGGATGCCGCCTGCGAGAGCTCCGGCGCCGAGCGAGCCCAGCAGGAGCCCCAGCGTTCGCGGACCGCCGCCGAGGGTGACGCTGGCCAGGACCGGCATGAGCACGGTGAACGGGTAGCAGACGAACCCCATCCAGGCCGAGAAGAGAATCAACGGTCGCAACAGGGGGTGGCCGAAGGTGGTGTTCATCCCCGCCCGCAACCCTTGCCAGATCCCTTGCCCGGTTTTTTCGCAGGCCGGGCCGGGCATCGGGCCCATGGCCCGCAGGGCGGTGATCACCGCGAGGAAACTGAGGCCGTTGACGAAAAAGCACCCCCCCTCGCCCACCCAGGCGATCAGTAGGCCGGCCACCGAGGGGCCCACCAGCCGCGCGGCATTGAACATGATCGAATTGAGGGTGATCACGCTGGGCAGGTGGTCCCGATCTTCCACAAGTTGGGTCACGAAGGCGTGGCGGGTGGGGGCGTCGAAGGCGCCGACGACGCCGTACAGGGTGGAGATGGCGATCACCCAGCCCAAACGGATCCAGCCGGTCCAGACGGCCACGGCCATGATCAACGAGAGGGCCATGGCTACGACCTGGATGGCGATCATCATGCGCTGGCGGCTCCAGCGGTCGGCCAGCACTCCTGCGAGGGGGGTCAGCCCGATGCTCGGCACCTGGCTGGCGAAGGCCACGACGCCGAGCCAGAACGGGGAACGGGTCATGCGGTAAACCAGCCAACTGGCCGCCACCTGCTGGATCCAGGAGCCGATCAGCGAAATGCCCTGCCCGGCGAAGTAGAGGCGGTATTTTCTTGAGGAAAAGGCCTGAAAGGCGAACGGTTTCCTGGCCTTCACGGAGCGGGGAGGAGTTCGCTGACCGGCACCAGCACGACTCCTGCCGCTTCGAACAGGGGGCGGGCTTCGGCGAGGGCCCGAAAAGTGGAGGCGAAGGGGTGGCCGATCGCCACCGCCCGCCCGTTCTGCCTGGCCAGGGCGATCAGGAGGCGGATCTGCCGCGAAGTGTGGGCG
>CAZTNO010000004.1:6296-21838 GCA_964614865.1 uncultured Clostridia bacterium | reverse complement strand
ACTCCTGGGTCGCCACATCGAGACCTGCGCCGCGGAAGACGTCGCGGATCAGCGTTCGCATGCCGAGCTCACGGGCCACGGCGTAGCCGGCGGTCTCCCCGCTGGTCTTGGAGTCGACGAAGAACAGCCCCTCCTGCAAAGCCAAGAGCAGAACTCGCTCCATCAGCGGCCGCTGTGCGGTGACCAGCGATCCCATGTGGTTGTTGAAGCCCCGCGCGGCAGGGACGATGTTCTTTCCCTGGCGCAGCAGGGCGCGGATCTCGTCGTCGCTGGAATCGGTCCGCACGGTCTCTTCCCGCGGCCCCTGGGTGGAAACGTTGCGGGCCTGCATGGGGACGTGGATGATCGTTTCCAGACCGGCCCGGACCAGGCGGTCCGCCTCTTCGGCGGCATAGGGGGCGCTGGGGATGACGGCTCCGGTGAGCGGCAGGCCGAGGGCGATGAGGTCGTCCGCTCCCCCCTGGCGATAGCCGATGTCGTCGATGATCACGGCCACGGCCACCTTGCCGGGGCGGGAGGGAACTGGAGCGATCGGTGCCGAACCCGGCGACGGGGGGGGGCGTGGCTTGGTTGGAGAGGCAGGCTCTTCGGTTTCGCTGGGCCGCCAGCCGTTCAGCAGGATCAAGACAAGCTCTTTTCCTTGACGCTTGACGCGGTAGAGGGTGAATTCGTGGGCGTTGATCTTCTGGCTTTCCACCCATTCCCACTCGCTTTGCTGCTCTTTCACGATGCGCTTCAGGCGGGCCACCAGGGGCGGCAGATCCCCGGCAGGGACGTCGGCCTTGAGGTGCCAGACTCCTCGCGAATCCAAAAAGCTGCCCCGGCCGCCTCCCCAGGGTTCGAGTTGCTCGCGCAGCAGGCGGATCATGCCCTCCGCGGGGGACGGGGGGGGAGGCGCCCACCGCAGCACCCGGCCGAACAGGACTGAATCGTGGCCGCGGCGAAAGTCGAGGTAGTCGAGCAGGGTGATGGTGGTCAGGGCCACCAGACCGAACAGCAGGGTGAGCCAAAGGGTGGCCGAGGATTTGCGCGGGGGGGGCTTTTTAGGGGTGGGTCGGGCCATTCGTGGGTACCAGGAGTATGCGGCGAGCGCGCTCTTCGATGGGCAAGGCGGTGGATTCGGGAGGGACGGGGTCGGGGGTCAGCGGCGAGGTCAACCGTTTTCCCCGAAAAACGAAGTACCCCACCGGAACGACGATCGAGCTGCCGTCGTCGAGAAAGAGCTGTTCGAGCAGGGCGATCCGGCCGGTGGTCGCCTCTCCCAGCAGCGGAGTGCCCTGAGAGCGAAACAACTGTGCCAGCAACTCCGCGGCCGGGGCACTCCCCGGTCCGGCGAATACCACCGCCTGCCAGGGGGGAAACGACGAGGAGGGCAGGAGCCATTCCTCGGAACTCTCCTTCCGCTCCACGTTCACCCGGGCTCCCGGGAAAAAGAGCCCCGCCACCCGTTTCCAGGCCGGCCACTCCCCCCCCCGACAGCTTCTGAGGTCGATTGCCAGCCGGAGGGGAGCGGGGGTTTCTTTGGCCAGGCGGGACATCTCGGTGAAGGTTTCGTTGCCGATCCAGGGTAGGGTGAGCCAGACGATGCCATCGTTTTCCCGGCGGATCAGCGGGGTGCGCTGGAACGGGCTGGTTTTCAGCGTGGCGGTTCGCCAGAGGGAATCGCCCGGACGGCGGAAGCGAAGGGAAACGGCGGCAAACGGCTTTTCACTGGAAAGGGACATCTCCATGGCCAGCGGGGTGCGCAGTAGCGGACTGGTCCCGCGCTGAGCGCCGATTTCGTCACCCGCCATGATTCCGGCGGCGGCGGCTACCGAGCTGGGAAAAACCGCGCCCACCCTCGGCGAATCGCTGCCTGCTGCGAGGACGATGCCGGTCCAGCAATCGGTGCCGGCGGCCATCTCCCGGTATCGGCCCGATTCGCCCCGGTCGAGGTACCCGGCGTGGGGGTGGAGTTCCTTCAGGAATCCCTCGAAGGCTCCCGGAACGACGGCGCGGGGGTCGACCGGGTCCACGTATTCGCGGGCCACCCGTTCGCTCACCGCGGGCAAGAGCTGTTCCGGGCCTGCGGAGCTGGATTTCCAGAAGAAGCCGAAAGCCCAAACGACCAGCCAAAGGGAGGCCAGGGCGACAATCGACCAGAGCAGCACGGTCCGGCTGCGAGACTCAATCCGGGATTTCATGGGCAAGGTCGGATTCTATCACCGTTTGCCGAGCCACTTCAAGGGATCTTCGGACTTGAGGTTGGTGCGGATTTCAAAGTAGAGGACCCGTTCGTCGGTGGCTCCCGACGAGCCTGCGATGGCGATCTCCTCGCCACGACCCACCTTGTCGCCTTTCTGCTTGAGAAAACTCTCCAGTCTGCCGTACAGGGTGTGGTAGTTGCGTCCGTGTTGCACGATCAGCAAGTTGCCGTACCCTTGCAGGTAGTCGGCGTAGATGATCTCGCCGCCCCAAACCGCCTTCACCTCGGCCCGTTCGCTGGCAGGGCGGATCTCGATGCCGTTGTGCAGCACGTAGGTGTTGAAGCGGGAGCTTTTCTTGCGGCCGAACTCGGTGACGATCTCGCCCCGTAGCGGCCAGGGCAGGCGCCCCCGGGCTGCAGCCAGGTCACCCCCGGTGGAAGGGGTGGTGCGCTGGTGGACGATCCGGTCGAGTTGGCCCGCCTGTTCCTGCAATTCGTCGAGCCATTGCAAAAAAGACTGCCGGTCGCGGTTCACCCGCTCGATGAGGAGGAGCTTGGCCGATCTCGCCTGGCGCAACTCGGCGATCTGCCTTTGCTGCTCTTTTTGCAAGCCGGTCAGGCGGGACTCTCGTGCCAGCAACTCCCCGGTGAGCTGGGCCAGCCGGGCCATTTCCCGTTTCAACTGGCGGATCTGGTCGAAATCGGAGTCGAGCAGACGGGAGATCAGGTGGTAGTTGGTGAAGAGTTGCTGGAAATCGCGGACGTTGAGCAGGGCGCGCAGGGTCCCCTCTCCGCCCGCCTTGTACAGGACGCGCAACACCCGTCGCATCTGCTCGCGGGAACTCGCGATCGATTCGGTCAATTGTTTTTTTTCCCCATTCATGCTGGCGATCTGCTGGCGGGTCTCCTGGTGCAGCAGCTGGGTCCGGTTTTGCTGCACGATGGCCGATTCGGCCTGCAACTCCAGGCGGTAGATCTGATTGAACAGGGTCATCCGTTGCTGTTTGCAAGCCTCGATCTTGCCGTTCACCTCGGCGATCTGGCGGTTCAGCCGGGCGAGTTCATCGGGAGGCGTGTCGGGTTTTTCGGCAAGTATCCCAAGTGAGCACAGCAGGAGGGCCAGCAGGGGGAGAGCGGCCAGCCGATTCATTTGCGGCGCACCAGGTAGAGGACGCCCCCGATCACCCCGAGCAGCAGGTTGAACAGCACGTCGAGCAGCGAAAAGGCGATCGCCGCGGCGGCGGGGACCCCGAAGACGCCAAACAGCTGGATCAGCGTCAGGTCGCGAACCCCCAGGCCGTTGATCGAAATCGGGATCGAGAGGATGAACAGCAGCAGGGGGATGATGAAAAAGTAGTCGGCAAGCCCGATCCGGTCGAGGTGAAAGGACCGGCCCAGCAGCCAGTAGTGCAGAATCACGTTGGCTTGCAGCAGGAAGGCCCAGGTCATCACCCGGAGCCAGATCCCCCGTTTGCGCAGCAACCCGGCGGCGGCTTCCTGGAAACGTTCTCCTTTAGCCAGCAACCGGTCGATCCAGCGATCGCTTTCCTTGCGGGGCCGCAACCAGCGGGGCAGGGGGCGGGTCAGGGCCATGGCGATGACCACCAGGGCCACGGCGTTGGCCAGCAGGGCCAGGTAGAGGATGGGGAAGTGGCTGATCACGTCGATCCTCATCAGGGCGGCTCCCACCGCAAACACCAGCAGGGCCAGGATGCCGCTGAGCCGTTCGCAAACCACCACCGCCAGGGAGGCGCTGCCACCCCCCGCCTCGGTTTTGGTGCCGGCGACCCGTACCACGTCGCCGCCAAAGCGGGTGGGCAGGAAGTGGTTGAAGAACAGGGCCACCAGGTAATGTTCGATCAGCCGGGGGATGGCGGCGTTGCCGCCGCGGGTGTCGAGCAGGAGCTTCCAGCGCACCGCCGACAGGTAGAACCCGATGGCGTGCAGCGAGAATGCCCCCAGGGCCAGGGGGAGGGAAACCTCGCTAAGCAACTGGACCACGGCCCCGGGACTGGCCACCCGCATCAGCAGGAAGCCGAGCAGGGCAAGCCCCAGGGCGAGTTTTGCCAGCCAGAGCCATTTGCCTCTCATTGGCCACCGTGGGGGTGGAACTGGCGGTAGGTTCGCAGCAGGTCCTCGTAGTCGAGGGTGGTGTACTTTTCGGTGGTGGCCAGGCTCGAATGGCCGAGCAGTTCCTGGATCACCCGTAACCCGGCACCGCGCTGCAGCAGGTGGGTAGCGAACGAATGGCGAAACAGGTGAGGGTGGACGTGGCGGTGGGTGGCGACCAGTTGGCGGTAGGTTTTGGCCACGATCCGCTCCACCGAGCGGGCGGTCAGCGGGCCGCCGCGGGCGTTGCGAAACACGGTGGTCGAAGGGGTGTCGAATTGCCGGGCGGCAGCGGCCAGGTACTCCTCCATGACCCGCTGCGCCCCCTCGTGAAAGGGGACGATCCGTTCCTTGCCCCCCTTGCCGGTCACCCGCACCAGGCGATCGCGCAGGTGCATGTCGGCGACCTGCAAGCCCGCCAGCTCCGACACCCGTAGCCCGGTGGCGTAGAGAAACTCGATCAGGGCCCGGTCCCGGCGCTGGATGAAGCTATCCTGCGGCAGGGCATCGAGGAAAACGGACATCTCCTGTTCGGTCAGGATCTGCGGGATGCGCCGCTCCGCCTTGGGGGTGAGGATCGTCTCCCAGGGGTTGACGGCGATCCGCCCCCGTTCCAGCAGGTAGCGGTAGAACGCGCGCACGCTGTAGATCTTGCGGGAAACGGTGGTCTTCTTGCGTTGGAGCCCATGCAGGTAGGTGAGGAAATCGCGCACTTCGGCTTTGCTCTCGGGCAGCTGCTTGCCGCCGGCGTGTCCGATGAACTGGCGGATATCGGAGGCGTAGGCGCGCACGGTCTGCGGGGAGAACTTCTGGATCGAACGGAGGTACTCCAGAAACTGGTTCAGGAGGGGAGTCGCTCGATCCATGCCGAGAGGCGTTCCAGGGCCCGAGCGGCCTGGGCCTCTTTTTTCAGTTTCTTGTTGCGGTTGGACAGGCCGGCGGCGGGGAGGAGGCCGAAGGTGAACTTGCAAGGTTTGAAGTCTTTCCAGCTTGTGCCGGCGATGTGGCCGGCCAGGGCGCCGATCGCCGTTTCGGCGGGCAAGCCGACGACGGGTTTGCCCAGCGCCATGCGGGCGGCGGTGATGCCGGCGACCATGCCCGAACTCACCGATTCCACGTACCCCTCGACCCCCGAGATCTGCCCGGCGAAGAACAGCCGGGGCATGGTTTTGCACCGGAACAGCGAATCCACGATCAGCGGCGCGTTCAGGTAGGTGTTGCGGTGCATCCTGCCGTAGCGCTCGAACTCGACCTTGCCGAGGCCAGGCAACTGGGAGAAGATCCGTTTTTGCTCGCCGTATTTGAGCCGGGTCTGGAAGCCGACCAGCTGGTAGAATCGCCCCTCCACGTCCTCCTGGCGGAGCTGCACCACGGCGTGGGGTTGCCTTCCGGTGCGCGGGTCGGTCAAGCCGACCGGCTTCAGGGGGCCGAAGGCCAGCGACTGGGGGCCGCGGCGGGCGATCTCCTCGACCGGCAGACAGGCTTCGAAGAACAGGTTCTTCTCGAAGTCGGGGGTTTCCACGGTCGCGGCCCCGGTGAGGTCGGCGACCAGGCGGTCGTACTCTTCGGTGGAGAGGGGGATGTTGAGGAAATCGGCCCCCCCCTTGTCGTAGCGGGAAGCCGGGAACACCTGCTCCATGTCGATCGAGTCGCGGTGGATCAACGGGCTGGTGGCGTCGAAGAAGAACAGGTTGCGGCGCTGGGTGATCTCGCTGATCGCGGTGGCGAGGGCGGGCGAGGTGAGCGGCCCCGAGGCGATGATCACGGGGCCATCGCCTTCCAGGAACTCGCCCAAAGAGGCGACTTCGCGGCGTTCGATCTCGACCCCGGGCAGAACCGACAACTCGCGGTCGAGGGCGGCGGCGAGGGCCAGTCGGTCCACCGACAGGCTCTGTCCGGCGGGGACCCGGGACAGCTCCGCATGGCGCAGGAAAAACGAATCGAGGCGGCGGAGCTCCTCTTTGAGCAGCCCCGAGGCCGAGGAGAGTTCGGCAGAGCCCAGCGAATTCGAGCAGACCATCTCGCCCAGATGGGGAGTGGTGTGGGCTTCGGTGGCCACCGTGGGGCGCATCTCGATCAGGCGCACCCGGCAGCCGGCCTTGACGATCTGGTAGGCGGCCTCGACTCCGGCCAGCCCGCCGCCGATCACGGGAATGACGGGCCCCGCACTCATTTGGCGATGTAGGTGCACTCGGGGTAGCCGGTGCAGCCCACGAAGAAACGGCGCGTCTTGCGCGAAAACCTCTTCTTCAGGGGCTTGCCGCAATTCGGGCACTCCCCGAGTTCCTCGGTCCCCTGCTCGATGAAGCGGCAGTCGGGGTAGCCCGAGCAACCGACGAAGTGGGCCCGGGTCTTGGGCGAATAGCGGCGCACCAGCGGCTTGCTGCAGGTGGGGCAGGGGCGGTCGAGGATCTCGTCTTTGTGTTCCTCGGGTTTCTCCCCTCCCACCTTCTCGGTGTAACGGCACTCGGGGTATTTGGCGCAGCCGACAAACCACCCCTTGGTCTTGTGGGAGTACTTCTTGATCAATTCCCCGGCGCACTGGGGGCAGGCCTTGCCGATGAACAGCTCCACCTTCTGCGCCCCCTTCACCCGCTCCAGGTCTTTCTCGAGCTGGCGGTAGAACTGGTCGATGCCGGTGCGCCATTCGAGTTTGCCCTCCGACACCAGGTCGAGCTTCTTTTCCAGTTCGGCGGTGAAGGTGATCTGCATCAGGTCGGCGAAGTTTTCTTCCAGATAGTCGACCACCCTCATGCCCAGGTTGGTGGGGACGAAGCGGCGTTCGTCGCGGGTGACGTACTCGCGCTTGCCCAGGGTTTCGATGATCTTGGCATAGGTGGAGGGGCGGCCGATCCCTTTCTCTTCCAGGATCTTGACCAGCGAAGCTTCGCTGTAGCGGGGGGGGGGCTTGGTGAAGTTCTGCTTTTCGTCCAGCGCCAGCAGCTTCAAGATTTCCCCTTTGGTCAGGGTGGGTAGCCTGGGTTTTTCCTCTTCTTCTTCCCCTTCGGCCACAGTCGGGGCCAGCACCTTGAGGAAACCCTCGAAGCGGACCACCTCGCCGCGGGCCACCAGCAGACAGTCGCCGTTCTCGATCGACAGCACGGTCTCTTCGATCTCGGCCTCGCATATCTGCGAGGCGAAGAAGCGCTCCCAGATGAGCTGGTATATCTTCAGCTGGGCGGGGGTGAGGGTGGCGCGCAACTCCTCGGGGGGGTGGAAGGGGAGGGTCGGGCGGATGGCCTCGTGGGCGTCCTGGATCTTCTTTTTGGAGGCGTACACCGGCGGGGTTCCGGGGACGAACTCTTTGCCCCAGCGTTCCGCGATGAACTGCCGGGCCCCTTCCTGGGCGGCCTCGCCGATGCGGAACGAATCGGTACGCATGTAGGTGATCAGACCGGTGGGCTCCCCGCCGCCGATGCTGAGCCCTTCGTAGAGCTCCTGGGCCACCTGCATGGTGCGTTTCACCGGCATGTGGAAACGGCGAAAGGCCTCCTGCTGCAGGGTCGAGGTGATCAGCGGCGGGGGCGCCTTGCGCTTCTTCTGCTTGCGGGTGACCGCCGCCAGCCGGAACTCCCCCTCCTTGAGCCGGGCGGCGATGGCGTGGCTCTGCTCGCCGGTGGTGACCTTGGCCACCTTGCCGCCGATCTTCTCCAGCTTCACCGGGAACGGGGGCGGGTTCGACCCCGACAGGCGGGCGGTCAGGGTCCAGTACTCTTCGGCGATGAAGGCGCGGATCTCGCGCTCCCGCTCGGCGATCAGCTTGAGGGCGATCGACTGCACCCGGCCCGCTGACAGGGGGCCGCCGATCTTCTTTTGCAGGATGGGGCTGATCTTGTAGCCTGCGAGGCGGTCGAGCAGGCGGCGCATCTGCTGGGAATCGACCTTGGAGCGGTCGATCGGCAGCGGGTGTTCCACCGCCTCCAGGATCGAGGTGCGGGTGATTTCGTGGAAGAGGATGCGCTGGATGTCGGGGTTGATCTCGCGCAGGATCTCGGACAGGTGAAAGGCGATCGCCTCCCCTTCGCGGTCGGGGTCGGAGGCCAGCAGGATGAGCCCCGCTTTGCCGGCCAGCTTCCGCAGCTCCTGGATGGTCGCCTTCTTTTCGGGCAGGTCGATGTACTGGGGCTCGTATTCGTGTTTGAGGTCGATGCCCAGTTTTTCCTTGGGCAGGTCGCGCACGTGTCCCATCGAGGAACTGACCATGTACCCGTCGCCCAGGTAGCGCGAGATGGTGTTCGATTTGGCCGGCGATTCGACGATGATCAGGGTTTTCTTTTTAGCCACCCGCAATTCTCCGATATCCTCCGGCATCTTCGAACGCCAGATTTTTCAGGACGAGACCCATCAGGACGCACACGGTTTCGGCGGTCGACAAATCGAGCTCATCGACCAGGTCGTCGATCCCTTTTACCTTATCCGGGCAGAGCAAGTCAAGCACCTTTCGCTCGGTAACCGAAAGGTCGGACCTTTCGGGCAGGGGCGCCGCGGGCTGCAAGCCGTACTCGACCAGCACGTCGGCAGCGCTGGCCACCAGTTTTGCCCCGTGGCCGATCAGGTAGTGGGGGCCCTCCGAGAGCGGCGCGCCGACAGGGCCGGGAATCGCCATCACGTCCCGGTCCTGCTCCAGGGCGAGCTTGGCGGTGATCAGCGAACCGCTGCGCCTCATCGCCTCGACCACCAGTACCGCGCGGCACATGCCGGCGATGATGCGGTTGCGGATCGGAAACAGGTGGGGGCGCGGCACGGTGTCGAGGGGGAACTCGGAGATCACCGCCCCCCGCTCGCCGATGCGGGCGATCAGGCTGCGCTGGGAGGCGGGGTAGAGGTTGAAGAGCCCTCCGGCGTTGACCCCGATGGTGATCCCTCCGGCATTCAGCGTTTCGCGGTGGGCCGCGGCGTCGATGCCGTGCGCCATCCCCGACACCACCACCAGGCCTTCCCGGGCCAGTGCCGGGATCAGCGAGCGCACCACCGAAATTCCGTACGGGCTGGCCTGACGGGCCCCCACCACCGCCAGCTTGTCGGGGAGGGCCAAGGCCTCGGGGCGACCCTGGCAGTAGAGGCAGCGCGGGGGGTCGGCGATCTCGCCGAGCAGGGGGGGCATTCCGTCTTCGGGAAAGAGGATGCGGATGCCGGCCCGCCGGGCTTGCTCGAATTCCCTCGCGGCCTCGTCGCGCCACGAGCCGGCGGCGATGCGGGCGATCTCTTCCTGGCCGAAGCCGATGCGGGCCAGATCGGCGGGGGGGGCGGTGAGGATCCACTCGCCGGGGAAACCCAGGCGACGCAGGGCGCGGTCGGCCCGGCTGTTGGCGCACAGCAGCATGTGGGCGCCGAGGCGGGCGAGGATGGATTCGGGGCCGGAGCCGGCCAAGAACTCCCCCCTAACCCGCTCCGTCCACCTCGCCCCGCAGTGAGCGGGAAGAGATGAAGCGGACCACCTTGCCGGGGGCGATGCGCATCGGTTTGCCGTCGGTGGGGCTGAGTACCCGCTTGGCCTGGCGGGGTTTGACCAGCAGGGTGCCGAACCCGCTCAGGGTCACCCGGTCGCCGCCTGCCAGCGCTTCGGCGATCGTGTCGGTGACCAGGGCGATGAAGTCGTAAGCCTGATAACTCTTGATGCCCAGCGACCGGGCCATGGCATCGGCCATCTCCCTGCGGTTCATTTCCTGTTTCTCCTGAGGCGTAGGCCGATTATCACCCCGGTTTGCGGCCATGTCAAGAAAGGCGGGGGGGATCAATGCGCCGGTTTAGTCGATCTATGGATACGGGGCAGTCCACGAGGAACGGCAACGGGTGATCGGGCCAAACCATGCAAATCGCAACTAGAACTTTTGATTTGCACGGTTCTCCAGGCACGGTTTGCGGCATGGCCGTGCCGGGGGAAGGATGCCGGGACAGAGCTGCGGGCTATCCCCAGACGCCCGCCAGGGGGCGGCGGCACTTGTGGCAGAGGCCGTCTGGCAAGCCGGTGACGGTGGCGGCAAAGCCCCGGCGGGCGATCAGCGTTTCGCCGCAGCCCGGGCAGAGGGTATCGGACACGTCATCGGTGCTGGTGTTGCCCGAGTAGACGTGGAGCAGGCCCGCCTCGCGGCCGATCGCCACCGCCCGGCGAATCTCCTCGAGCGGGGTGGAGGGCAGCTCGGTGCGCAGGTGGCGGGGGAAGAAACGCGAGACGTGCCAGGGCAGCTCGGGATCGACCGAGACCAGGAAGGATGCCAGTTCACGCAGTTCGCCCGGGTCGGTGTTGAGCCCGGGCACCAGCAGGGTGGTGACCTCGAGCCAGACCCCCCGCTCCTTCAGCGCCCGGATAGTTTCCAGCACGGGCTCCAGCCGCCCGCCGCACTCGTCGCGGTAGTACTTTTCGCGAAACGACTTCAGGTCGATGTTGGCGGCGTCGATGAGCGGCCCTGCGGCGGAGCACAACTCGGGGCTGAGAAAGCCGTTGCTGACCCAGACGTTTTTGAGCCCCGCCGCCCGCGCCGCGATCGAGACCTCCTCGACCGTCTCCCAGAAGACGGTGGGTTCGGTGTAGGTGTAGGCGATCGAGCGGGCGCCAGTTCGCAGGGCCTCCCGCACAACGGCTTGTGGGGCGGTGTTCTCGCTGGGCACTCGTTCTCTCTCCGCCACCTGCGAGATGGCCGCGTTCTGGCAGAAGCGGCAGCGGAAATTGCAGCCCGCGGCGGCGATCGAAAAACTGCCGCTGCCGGGCAGGAAGTGGAACAGAGGCTTTTTTTCGATCGGGTCGAGGCTGGCCGCCAGCAGGCGGCCGTAATTCAACGAGTACAGTACTCCGGCGCGATTTTCGCGCACCCGGCAGATTCCGCGCTGGCTCGGGGCGATCCGGCAACGGTGGGCGCACAGCCGGCAATGGACGGTTTCCCCGGTGCCTGCTTCCCAGAGGCGGCCCGGGGCGTCGTTCATTCCCGGGCGGCGAGGTACTCTTCGCAGCTGAGGGCGGCCTGGACGCCCATCCCGGTTGAGATGGCCACCTGGCGCCGATTGCCGGCGATCACTTCGCCCGCCACGAACAGTCCGGGGGCGTCGGTTTTCAGCGAGATGTCGGTGATCACGTACCCCCCCTCGTCGAGGCGGGTGAGGCCGGCCAGCAGGGCGGTGTTGGGCAGGGTGCCGATGGCCAGGAAGGCGCCGTCGAATTCGACCTGGGCAGTTTCGCCGCTGGCCTTGTCCAGCAGTTCGATCCCCTGCAGTTTCTGCTCGCCGACGAACCGGAGCACCTGGCGGTTCCACAGAAACGAGATCTTTTCGTTTTTGCGTGCCCGATCCTGCAGGATGCCTTCGGCCCGCAACTGGTCGCGGCGGTGGATGACGGTCACCCGAGCGGCGAACTTGGCCAGGTGCAGCGCTTCTGCAAGGGCCGTGTCGCCGCCGCCGAGGACGGCCACCTGCCGGTTCACGAAGAAGGGGGCATCACAGGTGGCGCACACCGACACCCCCCGCCCCAGCAGCTCTTTTTCTCCGGGCACCCCCAGGTGACGGTGGGCTGAGCCGGCAGCGTAGATCACCGCTCCCGCAGTGAATTCGCCTCCCGCCGTGGAGACTCGCCAGCCCGCTTCGGTCTTGGCGAGACCGGTGACCTCGTCGTTCTCCAGGGTCACGCCGTACTTTTCGGCCTGCTTGCCGAAGCGCTCCATCAGGTCGTAGGGAACGAGCGGCTCCTCGTAGCCCGGGTAGTTCTCGATGATATCGGCCTCGACGATCTGGCCGCCAAACACCTTGCGCTCCAACACCAGGGTTTTGCGCAGGGCCCGGCCCGAGTAGATGGCTGCCGAAAGGCCTGCCGGGCCTCCGCCGACGATGATGACGTCCCAGTGCCCGTTCATGCCATCACTTCCTGCAAGGTGCGTTCGATCTGTTTGGCGCCCACCGCACCGATGATCTGGCTGTGCACCTGGCCGTTGCGGAAGAACAGCAGGGTCGGCAGGGAGCGGATCAGGAAACGGGAAGAGGTGCGGGGGCTCTCGTTGACGTTCACCTTGACGAAGGCGACCCGCTCGGCGTAGGAATCGGCCAGTTTTTCCAGCCCCGGCTCCATCAGCCGGCAAGGAGCGCAGGTGGGGGAAAAGAAATCGACCAGCACGGCGGGGTGGTTTTTCAGGGTCTGTTCGAACGTCTGGTCGTTGACGGGGACGATGTCGCTCATAGAGGGCCTCCGGGGGGTTGGGATTGCAAGCGGTGGTACAGGTCCAGGTAGTTTGTCGCCGCCCGGGACCAGGAAAAATCGCGGCTCATGCCGTTCGCCTGCAGGGAGCGCCAGACGGCCGGTTGATGGAACAGTGTCAGTGCGCGGCGCAAGGCACCCGCCAGGGCCCGCGCGGTCGGCTCGTGGAAGAGAAAGCCGGTGCCCTTCCCGGTGGCGGAATCGAACTCCTCGACCGTATCGGCCAGGCCGCCGGTGGCATGGGCTACCGGGACGGTGCCGTAGGCCATGCTGTACAGCTGGTTCAGCCCGCACGGTTCGTAGCGGGAGGGCATGACGAACAGGTCGGCGGCGGCCTCGATCTGGTGGGCCAGTTGCTCGTCGAAGCGGTTGAAGAAGGCCATTTGGCCCGGGTGGGCTCCTGCCAGCGCGGCGATCCCCGCTTCCAGGTCGGGGTCGCCCTTGCCCAGAATCACCACCGCGACCTGTTTCCGCAACAACTCGGGCAAAACCTCGAGCAACAGGTCGATCCCCTTTTGCGCGGCCAGGCGCGAGATCACCGCCAGCAAGGGGCGGTCGAGGTCGTCACCGAGGCCGGTCCGGGAAAGGAACTCCCGCTTGTTGATCCGCTTCTGCGACAGGGTGGCAGCGGTGTAGGGGCGGTCCAGAAAGCGGTCGACGGCGGGGTTCCAGACCGAATCGTCGATGCCGTTGAGGATGCCGGTGAGTTTTCGTTTCTGGACGCAGAGCAATCCGTCCAGGCCGAAACCGTAAGGGCGCGTCTGGATCTCCCGGGCGTAGGTGGGGGAGACGGTGGTGATCGCGTCGGCGTAGAGGATGCCCGCTTTGAGGAAGTTGACCTGGCCGTGGAACTCGAGGGTTTCGGCGGAAAAAAACCAGCCGGGGAGGTCGAGTTCGGCGAAGCGGCTGGCGGGAAAGAGCCCCTGGTAGCCGAGGTTGTGGATGGAAAACACTGTCCGGGTGCGCGACAGCGGCCCTTTTCGGATTTGCCGGCGGAGCAAAAGCGGGAGCAGGGCCGCCTGCCAGTCGTGGACGTGGAGGATATCGATCGCTTCGTCGTTCCGGGCTGCAAGGAAGGCGAGGACGGCCCGCTGGAAGACGAGGAACCGGGTGAAGTTGTCGGGGTAATCGCAGCCCATGTCGCCGTACAGGAAGCGGCGGGCGAACAGGACGTCTTGCTCCACCAGGAAAAACCGCAGGTTCGGGGCCGGATCGTGCCGCAGGATGCGGACGGGAAAGACCTGGTTACCGGCGGGAATGCGGAACTGGCCCTTCGGGGCGGCGTCCATCCCGTCCAGCTCGGGGGTGGAATACTTGGGCAGGAAGAGGGAGACACGTGCCCTGGAGGCGAGGGCCCGGGGCAGACTGCCCAAAACGTCGCCCAGCCCCCCGGTTTTGGCCAAGGGGGCGGCTTCGGAAGCCACCATCGCGATATGCATGTCGGGTGATCCCTCTCCTGCGAAATTCCAACGAAGCCCCCCCCTCCGGGGGAACGAGGCTTTTCCCCCATTTTACGGGGAAACCACTAAATGTCAAGTCTTGAAATGAAAAAAACCCCATGGGTGGGGGGTTATTTTTTTTTCTGGAACACCGAGAAGAACGATCCCCGCTTGTCGCCCTGGGTGATTTCGTCGAGTTTCTTGCGGGCCAAAGGGTGGTCGGGGTCGATCGAGAGGGCCTTTCGGAAGAACCCCTCGGCCCTCTTGGTCAAATTTTCGGTGAGGAAGAGCATGCCCAGGGCCACCAGGGGTTCGGCGCTCCACGACTCCATCTCCATGGCTTTTTGCAGGTTGGTTTCGGCCACCCGGCGCAGCGAAGGGAGGTTGGACTGGCTCAGCCCCAAAAGCAAGTGGTAGGCGCTCTTTCGGGGGTCGAGGCGGGTGGCCTCCTCGGCCAGGGTAGCGGCCTCCCAGAACATCTTCTGGGTGTACAGGGTCTTGGCCTTGCGGTAGAGGATCGAGGCTTTTTCGGTCAGGTTTTCGCTCACCTTGTCGCGGCCGCGGCTCTCTTTGATCCCCTTGCCGTCGTATTCCCGTTTTTTCTCTTCGTGACTGAGCACTTCGTAGGCCTGGTTGATGCGGGCGAAGACGAAGTTGGCCTTCTCCTTGAGGTCGGGGTCGGGGGCCTGGACCAGCCGGTCGGGATGGAATTTCTTGGCCAGGGCGAAGTAGGCGTCCTTGATGTCGCCGAAGGAGGCGCTGCGCTGCAGGCCGAGCAATTCGTAGTGGTCGTTCTCGCCGTTTCGCAGACGGTCGTGGAGGACCATCAGGTCTTCGATGTTGCGCCGTTGTTCGTGGTCCACCTTGACTTCGGTGAAGTCGACCAGGTTGAGCAGGTAGAACAGGAACAGGCGGGTCCAGAACGGGGTCTCTTCGGCTTTCAGGGCCAGCTGGAGTTGCTGGGTGGTGCGCCCCTCGGCGGCGGAGAGCTCCTTGTAGAACCGGACATCCTCGGGGGAGAGGAAGTCGTGGATCTCCTCACCCACCGGGCGCAAACTGGGGGTCATGAACACGAAGTTGTTCTTGAACGCCGGGAGGTTGCGGAAGCGGGGCACCCCCTCGGCAAAGAGTGCCGCCATCTCGATGTTGAAGCGGGAATCTTCGGGAATATCGGGGGTTTTGGTGGTAAATTCCCATTCGCCCGAGGTCAGGGCGAAGGTGGAGAGGGCGATGGTGCGTATCTGGTAGATCAGGGCGAAGTACAGGTCCTTGTGGCTGATGACCTCGTGCTCCACCAACACCTTGCCGACCTTGTCGTGGCGGTTTTCCAGCAACTTGTGGATGTCCCAGAACTGCCCGCGATCGATTTTGCCCAGCTTGAACAGGATCTCGCCGAGCCGTTCGTGCAGGACGTTGGTGCGGGCAAAGGCCAACTTGCCCTCGAGAAAGTACAGCTCCTTGCTGAACGCTTCACCGCGCACTTTCAACTCGCCGCTGGCCCGGTCCATGAACACGCGCCGCAGCGCGAGCGGGACCGGAAATTCGATCACCCGGTTGGCCATCTGCTCCTGTTCACCCCCGGCTCTTGTACCATCAAAGCCTGCGCGATGTCAATCTGGCGGTTGCGGCG
>CAZTNO010000004.1:0-6286 GCA_964614865.1 uncultured Clostridia bacterium | reverse complement strand
AGCTCTCGGAAGATCGCCGAAAAACTTGAGCGAAAAGATTGAAAAAAAACGCGTTTCGCATTATCATCGGTGCTCGGGGGTTAGCCAGCGACCATGGACAGCATCCGCGTCAACCAGGCAGTGCAGCCGTACAACCGGGATTACCTCGGCGGGGTGCGCCTCCTTCAGGACAGCGGATTCGATCCTTTCTCCGACCGGAGTCCCGCCAAGTCGGCCCTCAATCAGGTGTTTTCCGATTTTTCCCGCCGCTTGCCCGGGGCGGGGAGCGCCGAAGACCTGGAGAGCAATTACCTGAACAGCCTCTCTCCTTCCCGCAAGCTCGCCGGGCTCTACGACACCCTGGAGCAGAGTTTCGCTCCCACCGGTCCCGGGCGGAGTTCTCCCCTGGTTTCCTATCTGAACGACCGGGTGGACCTCTACGTGAGCGAGCGCGACCAGGACGCCGACGGGGCCCTGTCCAGCCAGGAGGCCGGGCTGAAGCGCGGTGAAATCTCCTCCCTCGACGGCAACCGCGACGGTTCCCTGACGACCGGCGAGATCAAACAGGGGTTGGCCAACGGCAACGCCCCGTTGCGGCGCATCCTCGATTTTTTTCGCACCCCCCCCGGCCAGGTCGTCGATCTGTACGCCTGACCTCGCCCTCCCCTCAACTCGTTGACCTCCCCTTTTCGGCGCCCCGCTTCCGGGCCCGGGGATGCTTGTTTTCCAGGCGGTGCAGCAGGAGGTGGATCTTGCCCACCAGCCCCACCGGGTCTCCGGCCTGCAGCAGGGTATTTTGCATCATGCGCAACTCTCCCTGGATGAGGGCGATGTTTGCGAAGGGGGGGATGACCAGCCGATCGAAAAAGTAAACGAACTGCACGATCTCATCCAGGCTGGCATCCTCCATCATCAACAGCACCCGTTCCACCAGCCGGGAGAAAACTTCCTCGTCGAGGCCCGGCCGGTTCAACACCTCCAGCAGCGAGATCAGCAGGTCTTTTCGCACCTCCCGCTCCATCGGGAAACGGTCGGTCAGGAAGAGGGCCAATCGTTTCTGACCCGAAAGGGAAAACCGTGGCAGGCGGCGGACGATCAGCGACTTCACCTCGGCTTCCGCCCCCGAACCCAGCAGCTGTTCGAGGGGGGGGAGGAGGTCGTCGGCGGGGCTCTTCAGCAGGGGGTCGAGGGCGGCCCGCAGGATGTGCGGGTCGGTCTCTCCGCTGAGGAGCGGAATCAGGAAGCGGTCGATCCCGGGCGGGGAGGCCTCGATTGCGGCTTCAAGCATGATCCCGCGCCTTAGGGCCATCTCCCGCGATAACCTGCGGAACAGGATTTCGAGCCCCGCTTCGCCCTGAGACAGTACCAGGCGGACCAGCCGGGCAAGCCGATCGGGATCGTCTTCGCCGGCCAGCTGGTGGGCGGCGAAGTTGCCCGTAACCTCGCTGGCTGCAGGGTCGAGGCACTCCAGGAACAGCGTTTTGGTACCGGGGGGGAGGTCGTCGTAACGGCCGGCCAGGCCGGGCAGCAACGCCGGGGTGTCGAGCCGCAGGAGCAGTATCTGGAGGAGGAGGCGCTGCGGTTCGGGCAGCTCGCTGGCAAAACGGGTCAGGGTGGCGCAGGCCTTGGCCCGGAAACCCGAGTCGGCGGCGGCACCGACCACGGCCCGGGCGGCCTCCAGAAAGATCGCCTCGGGGAGATTCTGCTGCCAGCCCAGGAACACCTTGAGCAGGGAGGGGAAGAGTGGGCCGCTGCCGCGGGCGGCGAAAAGCTGCCAGGCGGCGCCGGTGATCTCGCGCAAGGGGGGGGAGATGGAGGCCAGCAGGGGGATCAGGTCTTCCTCGGGCAGCTGCCGGGCCAGGAAATCGGCCGAGGCCGACAGGTTCTTGCGCCCCCGCTGTGGGCGCCAGAAAACGTCGTAGTGGAACAGCAAAGGGTTGGCGCTGAGGGTCTCGGCCAGGATTTCAGCGGCCCGCCCCCTCCCCTCCTCGACGGCCCCGTCAGCGTAGCGGGCGAGTTCCCGGTATGCCGCCGGCGTGGCCACGCGCCCCAGAACTGCCATGGCTTCGGAGCGCAGCCGGACGCGCGGGTCGTGCTCCACTACCCGGCAGGCCGCGGGGACGAAGAGGGCTTCCGGGTGGCGCTGGGCATGTTTGAGGAGCAGGTACTTGACGTGGGCGTGGAGGCGGGGAACGGCCAGCAAGCGGGCCACTTCGGCGGTCAGGGCGGTGCCGCCGTGCTCGGACAGTTCGCTTAACCTGCGCAGGAAGGCCTCGTCGTCGAACAGGGTGCGGTTCACCAGCAGGGTGTGAAAGGCGGTGAGGGCGTCCATTTCGACCATTATACCAGCCGGTCGAAAAAAAAGCCGTCGTGATTCGTCGGGTTGATCGGCGGGGCGTTGGATGTTATGGTGGCGCCAGGAGGACGATTCGGTGCGGGCAGTGATTCTGGATGGCACGACCAGCGGGCCGCAAAGCGATACCGGGAGGCAAGCGTTGACCCTGGTTCAGGAAAAATTGCGGCAAGCCGGCTGGACCTCTGCTCCGCAGCGACTCGCCGAGCTCGATATCGCCCCATGTCTCGGTTGTTTCGGTTGCTGGCTGAAGACCCCCGGACGCTGCCTGATCCGGGACGATGCGGAGCAAGTGCTGGCGGCGGCGGCGGTGGCCGATCTGTGGGTGCTAATCACCCCAATCACCTGGGGGGGCTACTCCTCGGCGCTGAAAAAAGGGATGGACCGGCTGATCCCGCTGCTGCTCCCCTTTTTCCAACGGGTCCAAAACGAAGCGCACCACCCCCAGCGCTACCCCCAGCCACGGCGACTCCTGGCGGTGGGGGTGATGCCCGCCCCCGATGCCGAGGCCGAGGCTGTGTTTCACCACCTCGTCTGGCGCAACGCGCTCAATCTTGCCGCCCGCTGGCACGAAGCGGTGGTGCTGAAGAAACGGATCGATCTCGATTGGCTGGGGGTCCGCCTGGACGCCCGTCTGATCGGTGAACGGGGAAACTGGTGACCGGGCGGGCGCTCCTCCTGGTCGGCAGCCCGCACCACACCGGGGGGGCCTCGGCGGCGCTCGGCAATAAAATGCTGGCGGGCCTCGTCGCCCGTGGCTGGACCGTCGATACCCGTCCTCTGTTCCCGTCGGGCCGCTCGCCCGAGCGGCAAACGGAGACGCTGGCTTCGGCCCTGGCCGCCGACCTGCTGGTTCTCTCCTGCCCGCTCTACGTCGATCAGCTGCCGGCGCCGGTGATCCTTTTCCTGGAGGAGTATGCCGCCAGACGGGCCGGGGGAAAGACTTCCCAACGTCTGGCGCTGATCGTGCAGTGCGGCTTCCCCGAGCCCGAGCAAAACCGGCCGGCGGTGGACATCGTGCGCTTGTTTTGCGCCCGCCAGGGGCTCGAGTTTGCCGGCGCCCTGGCGATGGGCATGGGCGGGGTGGCAAGCGCCCGTAAATTGAAGTCTGCGGGGGGGATGCTCCGCCGGCAGATCGAGGCGCTCGACCTGGCTGCCGCCGCGCTGGCCGCCGGCGAGGCGATCCCGGGGCAGGCCGTGGCCGGGATGGCCCACCGCCTGATGCCGAAGTGGCTCTACCTGCTGGGCGGTAACTGGGGCTGGAAACACCGGGCCCGTCGTTTCGGCACCCGCAAAAAACTCTGCGACCGGCCCTATTCGTAGCGCTGCGAACCTCTTGCCCGGATCCTGTTTTAACCCCGGGCGACGGGCGTTGTCGGGGGGGCGGGATCGTGTTATAACTGACCCGAGATGCATGAAGTTCACTTTGGCACCGATGGGTGGCGGGCCCGGATCGGCCACGGGTTCACCTTTCGCAACGTCCGCCAGCTGGCCCGGGCGTACGCCGTCTATCTGAAGAAAAAAGGGCGCAAAGGCGAAATCGGGGTGGTGGTCGGCCACGACACCCGCTACCTGGCCGATCGCTTCGCCGCCGAGGCGGCCCGGGTGCTCAGCCAACAGCACGTGCATGTCCACCTGCCGTCCCGCGATGGGCCCGCGCCGGCGCTGGCCCTGGCCGTGATCGAAAACCGGCTTGCCGGTTCGCTGGCGGTCGTCGCCACCCCCGACGACCCGACCGTGTCGGGGATCAAGTTGTTCGATAGCAGCGGCGCTCCGGCCCTCCCCTCGCTGACCTGCCTGGTGGAGCACGAGTTGGCCCGCCTGCCCCGGGGTGAGGCGGAGCGACCCGAGTACCCCGAAGATTTCTACTACCATGCGCTATCCCTGCGTGCCCCCTACTTGCGCAAACTGGAGAGCCTGGTCGATTTCGCCGCGATCCGCAAGGCGAAACTCCGGCTGGTGGTCGACAGCCTGCATGGCACCACCCGGGAGTATCTGGACAAGGTGCTGGCCGATCGCGGTTGCCAGGTGCTGGCTATCCGCAACTACCTCGGCCCTTTTGGTGGAGATCCCCTGCCGGCCTGCCGCCCGTCCGACCTGGGCGAGCTTGCCACCATGGTCACCGCCCGCCAGGCCCATTTGGGGCTGGCCCTGAGTTCCCACGGGGATCGCTTCTTGGCCTTCGACGAGAACGGGCGTTTCGTGGAGCCGGCCCGCCTGATGCCCATGCTGGTCGACTATCTGCTCGGCGAGCGCCGGCTGGAGGGGGGGGTGGTTCGCTCGGTGGCGGCCACCTCGATGCTCGATGCTGCCGGAGCGGCGTACGGGCGGGACACCCACGAGGTTCCGGTGGGATCCAAGTTTATCGTCGATGGCATGGCGTCGCAGAAAGCCGCTGTCGGAGTCGACGAGGTCGGCGGCGCGGTCCTTTCGGGCTCGGGCACCGGTCGCGACGGGATGCTGTTCGCCCTGCTGACCGCCGAGATGACGGCCCGGCGCGGATTGCCCCTCTCCGAGCAGTTGCGGCGTTTCGCCCGCCGCTATCCCAAGGTGTGTCGGCGCGAGGCCGCCCTGCCGGCTCTCCCCGCCCGGCAAAAAGCCTTTCAACGCCTGCTCGAAACGGGCTCGGCGGGTTCCTCGGAGCCCACCCCGGTGCGGGTGACCCGCCTCGACGGGCTCAAGTTCACCTTTGCGCAGGGGTGGCTGTTGCTCCGTGCCTCGGGCACCGATCCGCTGATCCGGCTCACCGCCGAGGGAAACGATGTGGCCACGGCTACCCACCTGATCCGGCTCGGGAGAAAGCTCCTTGGCTAGGGAACGGGACGGGCAAAAACGAGGCCAGAAGGGCTTCCTGCTGTTGCTGCTCTTCTTCCTCTTCATCCTCTTGCTGGCCTTCTTTTTCGGCGATCGCGGTTTTTTGGAGATCACCCGGGCCCGGGGAGAGATCCGGACACTACAGCAAGAGGTTTCCCGGCTTGAAGGGGAGCGGGATGCCCTGGCCCGCGAGGTGCAGACGCTACGCTCCGATCCGGACGCGGTCGAAAAACGCGCCCGGGAAAAGCTCTGGTTGATGAAAAAAAACGAAAAGGTGGTGGTGCTGACACCGCCATCGCAGGACAAAAACAAATGAACAACTTGAAGACCACCGTGTTGTTGGGGTTGCTTACCGGCCTCTTCATGCTGATTGGCGGGGGGATCGGCGGCCGGTCGGGGATGTTGATGGCCCTGGTTTTTGCCGCCGGGATGAACTTCGTCTCCTTCTTTTTCTCCGACAAGCTGGTGCTGCGCATGTATGGCGCCAAAGACCTGCCCGAGGCCGAGGGGCCCCGCATCCACGCCATGACCCGCGAGATCGCCCAGCGGGCGGGCATCCCCATGCCGCGGCTGATGGTGTTCGATCAGGAGTCGCCCAACGCTTTTGCCACCGGCAGATCGCCCCAGCACGCCGTGGTCGCCCTCTCTTCGGGGATCATGCGGCTGATGGGCGAGGAACAGCTGAAAGGGGTGATCGCCCACGAGATGTCCCACGTGCTCCACCGCGACACGTTGATCTCCACGGTGGCCGCCACCCTGGCGGGAGCGGTCATGTTCCTGGCCCACCAGATGCGCTGGCTGGCCATTTTCGGCGGGGGCCGGGACGACGACGAGCACGGCGGGATCGGCGGTCTGCTGGCCATGACCCTGCTCGCCCCGATCGCCGCCACCCTGATCCAGCTGGCCATCTCCCGCTCGCGCGAGTTCAAGGCCGACAGCTCAGCTGCCGGGCTCACCGGCAATCCGGAAGGGCTGGCCTCGGCTTTGGAGGCGCTGGAGCGCCAGTCGGCCCGGGTGCCGCTGGCCGCCACCCAAGCCACCGCCCACCTGTTCATCGTCTCGCCGCTGTCGGGCAAGAGCTTGCTGGCCCTCTTTTCCCCCCATCCGGCTTCGGGATTTCCACCCGTTTCACCGGCTTTG
>CAZTNO010000003.1:0-32263 GCA_964614865.1 uncultured Clostridia bacterium | reverse complement strand
CGACTCGAGCCAGATCCGGCCGCCATGGATCTCCACGATGCGCTTGACGATGGCCAGGCCGGTACCGGTCCCGGGCAGCTCCGGATGGAGCTTCTCGAACAGGCCGAACACCTTGTGCTGGTACCGCGGGTCGATCCCCGCTCCGTTGTCGCGCACATGGACCGCCGGCCCATGCTCACCGCGGGACACCCCGATCTCGATGCGCGGGTCGACCTGCCCGCCCATGAACTTGATGGCGTTGTCGAGCAGGTTCTGGAAGATCTCCACCAGCCGGTTGTGGTCTCCGTACAGGACCCAGCGTTCCGGGCTGACCTCCAGTTGCACCCCGCGCTGGGTCAGGGCCCCGGCCACCAGCGAAGCGGCCTCGGCAACCACGGCCTGCAGGGAGACCCTCACCGGAGGGCTGACCAGCCGGCCGATTCTGGATAGTTCCAGCAGTTCGTCGAGCAGGCGGGCCATCTTGTCGGCGGCCCCGCCGATGTAACCGAGGTCGCGGTCGATCCGCTCCTTCGCCCCGGCCGCCATATCCTCGCCGAGATAGCCGAGAAAAGCCTTGATGGTCACCAGCGGCGAGCGCAAGTCGTGGGAGACGGTGTAGATGAAGCGGGTCAGCTCGTCGGTCTTCTGCTGCAACTCGCTCTCGCGTCGCTTCTGCGCGGTGATGTCCTCGAACACGGTGGCGAACCGGCCGGGGCCGGGCGAGACCACCGAAATGTGGAAGTGCTTTTCCAGCGGAGCGAAGTAGGTCTCGAACTCGAACGGCACCCCGCTCGCGGCCACCGCCACGAACTCGTCGAAGTAGGGCGGCCTGCCGGTACCGTAGAGTTCGCTGGCCAGCTTGCCGCGGGCTTGTTCGGGCAGCAGGCCGGTATGGCGGCCGTAGGCCGGGTTGACCTCGAGGATGCGGTAATCGACCGCCCGCCCCGCCACATCGAACACCACCTCGTGCAGCGCCACCCCCTCGTCCATGAACTCGAACAGGGTGCGGAACTTGCGCTCGTTGGCCTCCAGATCCTGCCTGGCCCGCACCCGATCGGTGATGTCGCGCAGGATGCCCAGGTAATAGACCTCGCCCGCGCTCCGCTGCACCGTATAACTGGCCTCCACCGGGAAGGTGGAGCCATCGCGGCGGCAATGCTCGGTTTCGAACCGGACCGAGTTGGCCCGCTCCAGAGCCGATGTCTCCTCTTTCAGCCCGGACCGCAGGTGAGGTGCCCGCAGGTCGGAAACCCTCATGTTCAAAAGCTCGGCGCGGGAGTATCCGTAGGTGTGCTCGGCTTTCTCGTTGACGTCGATCAGGGAGAGGTCGCGGGCGACCACCAGGATGATGTCGTTGGCGTTGCGGGTGAACTCGTGCAGGCGACGGTTGAGCGCCTGGTGGACCTCCTCGGAACGGCGCAGTTGATCGAGGTAGCCCCGGTGTCTGGAACGCCAGAAAGCGACGCCGACCAGGGCCTCGACCAGCAGCAGCAGGACCACGATCAGCCCGAGATAGGCCTCCTGGCGAGCCAGCGGGGCCAGCACCTCGCCGAGATCCACCTTGGCCACCATGAACCAGCCCGAGTCGGGCACCGGGGCATAGGCGGACAAAACCCCCTTGCCACGGTAATCGGGGCCGATATGGGTACCCTTCCTGCCCTGGCGTACCGCCAGTACGGCCGGGACATCGCCCGCGCTCAGCGGCAGGCGCAGCCGCAAGGCGCTCCCCTTGCGGTGGCGCAGTTCGTTCAGGAAGAGGACCGTCTCCCCTTCCCGGCGGACCAGCAGGGTTTCGGCCGAGGAACTGGAAGTCGGCCAGTTCTGCACCAGCGGGTATAGGTAGACCCGCGGATCGATGAGCAGCCGCAGCACGGCCGCCGCCGGAGCCGGTCGCGGAGCGAATCCCTGGAGCGGCACCCACAGGTCGAGCACCGCAGGCAGCGAGCCGGAGGCCGCGACCAGTTCTCCGAAAGAGATCTCGCCCGACCTGGCGAGGGCGGCGATCGCCCCGGGAAGCAGGCGTTCCGGGGCCACAAGCGGCGGTCCGACAGCCAGGATGGGCCGCCCGTCGCCGGCGAACAGGGTGGCCTGGACGTACTCGGGAAACGCCAGCATCGACTCCAGCCAGTGGGAGAGCTGCTCTCGGGTGTCCTCGCCCGGAGTGGCCAGGTGGCGCTGTACCAGCGCGGCCAGTTCCACATTGTTTCGTAAAAAACCCACGTCGGTCATGCGCTCGATCCGCCAGCGGGCGATCTGCGCGATCTTCAGGTCGAGGACGGTGGTGATCTCGATGCGTTCGTTTTCGAGGAAGAGCTTTTTCTGGTGAAAAAAGAACAGGGTTGCACCGACGGCAGTGACCAGCAGCGCCAACAGCAGCGCCAACAGCGGCCGCCAGAAAACCGGAGCGGACCTCGGGGCGCGGGTCGGGGCGGGAACGGGCGAATCCGGCCCTTCGTTCACCGGCGATGCGAGCGCATGGGGCAGAAGATAAGGGATCGGCGGAAAAATGTCAACGCGCTGCCGGGACGGCCGGCTCCGGTTGCCGGGAGCCCGGGGACCATACTATAATGGCCCCGATCGCCCAGGAGCATGCCCGCAAATGACCCTGACCAGCACGACCCCCCGTTTGTCCGCTGCCGATGCCGGTGGCCACCTGCGACGCTGCTACGATCTCTCCGGGGTGATCGCCCCCTTGCCCAGCGAGCGGGACCAGAACTTCGCGGTCGAGTGTGCGGACGGCCGCCGCTTCGTGCTCAAGGTGGCAAACGCCCTGGAGCGACGGGCCTTGCTCGAAGCACAGCAGGCGGCGATGAGCCGGGTCGCCGAGCGGACCGGACTATGCCCGCGGGTGGTCGCCGGCCCCGGGGACCGGACCCTGTTCGACATCGAGGCGAACGGGCAGCACCATTTCCTGTGGCTGATCGAATGGCTGCCTGGACTGCCGCTGGGCAAAACCCCCGACATCTCCCCCGCACTGTGGCGCCAGCTGGGTGCGGGACTGGCCCGCCTCGACCACGCCCTGGCGGAGTTCACTTCGCCCGCATTGGCCCGTGATTTCACCTGGGACCTGGCCTCTGCCGCGGAAACGATCGAAAGCAGCCTCGAAGGTATCGGCGACGGAGAACTCCGCCAGGTGCTCCGTTCCCTGCTCGGGTCCTACCGGCGGCACTGCGCCCCCCATCTGGCCACCCTGCCCAGGCAGACGATCCACAACGACGCCAACGACTTCAACGTCCTGGTCGATACCGAACGGCAGCCCGCCCAGCTGGTGGGTTTCGTCGATTTCGGCGACATGGTGACCGGTCCGCGGGTTGCCGACCTGGCCATCGCCATCGCCTACGCCATGCTGGACCGCCCCGATCCTTTGGCCACCGCCGGCGAACTGGCGGCCGGATACCACGGCGAATACCCGCTTGGCGAGGAGGAGATCGCCGCCCTGTTCGGCCTGGCCTGCCTGCGCCTGGGCTTGAGCGCCGTCAACGCCGTCCGCCAACACCGGGAAAACCCGGACAACGAGTACCTGCTCATCTCGCAGCGCCCGGTACGCTCCTTGCTGCCCCGCCTGAGCGAAATCCCGTTCGGACTGGCTGAGAACCGCCTGCGGATTTCCTGTGGCCTCCTTCCGGGCCGGATGGCGGCAAATCGCCCCGCCCCCCCCGCCAGGGAAGTTTTGCTCGCCGAACGGCGCCGCCGGATCGGCCCCAGCGTCCGCCTCTCCTACCGGCAACCGGTGCAGATCGTGCGCGGCTGGCAACAGTACCTGTTCGACGAGCAAGGAAGGCGCTACCTCGACGCCTACAACAACGTGGCCCACGTCGGCCACGCCCATCCCGAGGTGGTGCGGGCCGCCAGCGAACAACTCGCCACCCTCAACACCAACACCCGCTACCTGCACGACCGCATCGTCGAATACGCCACCCGGCTGTGCGCCACCTTGCCCCCGCCCCTCGAGGTCTGTTTCTTCCTGAATTCGGCCAGCGAGGCCAACGAACTCGCCCTGCGGCTGGCCCGCACGGCGACCGGGGCCCGCGACCTGATCGTGCTGGAGGCAGCCTATCACGGCCACACCTCTTCGCTGATCGACATCAGCCCCTACAAGCACGCCGGCCCCGGTGGCCAGGGCGCCCCCGACTGGGTCCACGTCGCGCCACTCCCGGACGGCTACCGGGGGGAATTCAAGTACGACGACCCGCAGGCCGGCGAAAAGTACGCCGCCCGGGTATCGGCGTTGCTCGCAGGCATCGCCCGCCAGGGTCGCAAGCCGGCCGGCTTCATCGCCGAGACCTGCCCCAGCGTCGGTGGCCAGATCTTCTTTCCATCCGGGTATCTGGCCGCCGCCTATCGCGAAGTGCGCGAGGCGGGCGGCGTGTGTATCGCCGACGAGGTGCAGACGGGGTTGGGACGGCTGGGCAGCAGCCTCTGGGGATTCCTGGACGAGGGGGTGGTCCCCGACATGGTGGTGATGGGCAAACCGATCGGCAACGGCTTCCCCCTGGGTGTCGTGGTCTCCACCCGCGAGATCGCCGCCCGCTTCGACAACGGCATGGAGTTCTTCAGCACCTTCGGCGGCAACCCGGTGGCCTGTTCGGTGGGGCTGGCGGTGCTGGGTATCGTCGAACGCGACCACCTGATGGAGCACGCCGCCCGGGTCGGCGACCGCCTGCGGAACGCACTGCTCGCCCTGAAACAGCGCTACCCGCTGATCGGCGACGTCCGGGGACGAGGTCTCTTCCTGGGGCTGGAACTGGTTTCCGACCAAAATACGCGGGAGCCCGCCCATGTCGAGGCGGCCGCGGTGGCCGACCGGCTTTGCCAGCGCGGCATCCTGCTCGGCACCGATGGCCCCCTCCACAACGTGGTCAAGATCCGGCCTCCCATGCCGTTCGACGAAAACGATGCCGACCGGCTGGTGGGCGAATTGGATCGCATCCTGAGCGAGGGTTTCGATAGCGACCTGCCGTCCCCCGGAGCTGGCCGATGAACCCGGGATACCGCCCCTTCGCCCTGCTTGGGGGAGCCCTCCTGCTCATCCTCCAGGCCGCCCCCCTTCGCCCCGTGGGAGGCCCCGCTCCGGCTCACCCCTCCCTGCGTTCCATCCAGCTCGAGCGGGTCTTGCCCGGGCCCGGAGCCCAGGCCATGCTGCAGGACCGGCTCGGCCGGTTGTGGGTGGGCACCTCCCAGGGGTTGGCCTGCTTTAACGGCTGGCAATGGCAACTGCTCCCGGTCGGGCCTGGCGGCGGCACCCCCAGCGTACGTAGCCTGCTGGAGGACCGGGAGGGCAACCTGTGGGTGGGCACCGACACCGAAGGGATATGGCGATACCGGAAGGGGCAGTGGGTCCAGTACCGGGAAGGTTTTCTGGCCAAGCAGTCCAGCGGAAGGGTGCAGACCATGCTCGAGGCCCCCGATGCCCCGGGCGGCCCGATGCTCCTTTTCGGCACCGACCAAGGGATCGTCCGTTATCAGAACGGACGCTGGAGCCTGATGGGGAAAGAAGAAGGACTGCCCGACCCCATGGTCTGGAAACTGGGGGTGATCCACGAGCCCGACCAGCGGGTTCGCGTCTGGGCAGCCACTTCGGGCGGGCTGGTTCGCCTGGAGAATGGGCGCTGGCAGAGGGTGGACCCGCCCCAGGGCTCGGTCGACGCCGCCGACTTCCTCTCGCTCGAGGTGGCGCCCGGCCGGTGGCAAGTCTGGGTGAGCATCTGGAACCAGGGGGTGGCCTGTTGGGATGGCCGCGAGTGGCACACCTACGGGCCGCCGCAAGGATTTCCTGGCAGAAACCCGACCTGTCTCGCCGTGACGCGCTCGCCGGCGGGAAAACCGGTGCTGTGGGCCGGCACCTACGACGGGGGGCTCGCCTGGTTCGATGGCACCTGGCATCCCCTGGGCATCCGCGAAGGTTTTCCGGCCCCGGGGGTCCTCTCGATGCACCCCCTGCCCGGGGGCAAACCGGCGCTGCTGGTCGGCACCCGGGCCTCGGGCGTGCTGGCCGTCGACCCCGGAAGCTGGACCCCCCTCCGGGTCCGTCAGGGGTTGCCCGACGACCAGGTCACCTGCTTTGCCGAGTGGCCGAACGCCGCCCCGGGGGGCACGCTCTGGATCGGCACCGCCGGCGGGCTGGCCGCCCTGGACCAGGCAACGGGCACATTGCGCCAGGTCGCCGGAGTCGGTTCGGGCCCTTACTGTCAAACCCTGCTGTCGGCCCTGGAACCAAAAAAAGGGCCCGGCCTGTGGGTCGCCACCCTGACCGACCTGCTGAAGTTCGACGGCCAGCGTTGGCACCCCTTTGGCAAAACCACCGGACTGCCCGAAGGGAGCGCTGCCCTGCTGGCAGAATCCTTTGACCAGCAGGGCCGCCCCCTCCTCTGGGCGAGCCATCCCAAAGGGCTGGCCCGCTGGGATGGAGCGCGCTGGCAAATGGAACCTTCACCCGAAGGCTTCTCCGGCAGGATCAACGCGATCATCGCCACCCGCAACCCGGGGGGCGGGGATTCGGTCTGGGTCGCTCGCCAGGAACACGGGGTCCAGCGCCTGCGCGATGGCAACTGGCGCACCTACGGCACGCAGGATGGGCTTCCGGAAAGGTCGGTGAGTTGCCTGCTCCCCACCGTCGACTCCGGCGGCAAGTCCTGGCTGTGGGCCGGCACCGCCAATGGGGGGGTAGCCTGCCTGTCGCTCGACCGCCCCGACGACTCCTGGCACCCCTGCTCCTGGAAAGAGTTGGCTACGGTGGGGCCGAGCCCGATTCGCGGTCTGACCGTGGACCGCCACGACCGGCTCTATGTCCTGGCGGCTCCGGGAGTCTGGCGGATCACCTTCGACGCCAAGATCCATCCGCCCAGGCCGCTGCGGTTGGAGAGCTTCACCGTCGGCGACGGACTGCCCAGCGCCATCTGCACCGACACCTGGACCGACAGCCGCGGGCGGGTCTGGGTGGGCTCTCCCCAGGGGGCGGCGGTCCTCGATCCCCGGGAGGAAACCTTCGCTCCCCCGTTGCCCGCCCCGGTCGTCCTGCGGGTGGAACGGGTGGACGATGGGCTCCCGGTCCGCCCAGGGGAGACGCTCCCCCCGCAGCGGAACCATCTGGCCTTCGAATTCGGCCTGCCTGTCCACCACCGCTTCGAGGACACCCGCTACCGGTCCCAGTTGGTCGACCAGGAACAACTGGGCCCCTGGCGACGCGAGGGCTTCCGGGAACTGTCGGGCCTGGGCCCCGGCAGGTACACCCTGCGGGTCTGGACCCGCGATTTCCTGGGCCGGGTGGGAGAACCGAGCGAGTTCTCCTGGCGCATCGCCCCACCTGTATGGAGTTCCCTCTGGTTCCGGGCCCTCGCCCTGGCCCTGTTTGCCGGGATGCTGATGCTCCTGTTCCGCCTGCGCACCCACCTGCTGGTGCGAAGCAACCGGGAGCTGGAGATTCAGGTACGAGCACGAACCCGGGAGCTCGAAACCGCCAACCGGGCCCTGGCCGAAAAGAACTTGCTCGACCCCCTGACCAGCCTGCATAACCGCCGCTTCGTCGACGAATCGGTCGGCCGCGACGTAGCTCTGGTCACCCGCCAGTATTGGCCCGGTCGCAGCGGGGCTGAAGACCAGAACGATCCCCGGCGCGCCCTGGTCTTCTACATGGTCGATCTCGACCACTTCAAGCCGATCAACGACCACTACGGCCACCACACCGGGGATACCGTATTGCTGCGGATCGCCCAGATCCTGTCGGCGGCGGTGCGGGAAACCGACAGCGTGGTGCGCTGGGGAGGAGAGGAATTCTTGCTGATCGCCCGCGACATCAACCTGCTCGAGGCCCCGGTGATGGCCGAGCGCATCCGCTCCCAGGTGGAGCGGGAGGTATTCGAGACCCCGTCCGGCCAGGTGATTCCGCTCACCTGCTCGATCGGTTTTGCCGCTTTCCCCCTCTTTCCGCAGGACCCCGAAAGGCTCTCCTGGGAGTGGGTGATCGAACTGGCCGACGAATGCATGTACCAAGCCAAGAGGGCCGGGCGCAACCGCTGGGCCGGGTTATTGCCCGCCGATCCGGCCCCCCGGGATCTCGGGCGCCTGCCCCCTCAGCCACACGCCCGCGAGCTGCTCGAAGGGGGGCTGGCCCGCGGGGTCGAGTCGGGAAGCTGCGTTCGCAAACCGGCCTGACAGCCGGGTGGTGCTAGGCCAGGGTGCTCAGCAGGGAACTGCCTGAGGCTTTCCCGCCGTAACTGCCCGGCAGGGAATTGGGTAAAAAGGAGACCCCACCGCCGCGCGAGGAAGCCCCCTGCCCTTCCTGGGGCAGCCCCAGCAACTCCCGGAGCCTCTCGCGGCCGGCGGCGAATTCACCGGCATCGACCACGCCGTCCTCGTTGGTGTCGAGCACCGAGAAGACCTTGGCGGCTTCGGCCTGCACTCCCGCCCCGCCATTCATCCCCGTTTTCTCACTGAGCACGTCGAGAAAAGACTGCACCTCGGTTTTGTCCAGCGATCCGTTGCCGTCGGTGTCGGCTTTGCTGAAAGGATCCGGACGCTGGGTGGCACTGCCGAGCCTGGCCAGCAACGCGGCGATGCTCTCTGTTCCGTTTACCTTGTCGATCATGACCACCTCCAGAAGCGACCTGGATTCCGTCGCCCCTCCTCACGAAATGCACGATCCGTGCCATCCGGCGCCCCTCCCTTTCCTGGCCCCCCGGGACCGCTCCCGGCCTCACGGCCGCAGGGGCCCCGCGCCACCGCGGCCGGTGCCGGGTCGGCACGATCTTCCGGACGGCCCGGCATCTTTTTCCCCGGTCGCCTGCGGAGAACCCGGAGCGCCGGCCTGCGCGGAGGCTATTCGCGCCCCGGGCCTCCGGGTGTACAATGGCTTTTCCCATCAGGAGCCATGCCCATGAATCACGACCCCCTGTCTCCCACCCGCCGGGTTTCGATCGAGCGCCACCAGGGGGAGAGACTCACCGTTTGCCACGATTCGGTGGTCGAGGAAAGCCAGTTCGTGCTGGAAATCGACGGCCTGCCCTCCCTGACCATCGCCCTCACCCCCACCGACCTGGAGGACTTCGTGATCGGGTTCCTGTGGACCTCGGGGGGGATCCGCCGTCTCGACGAGGTGGCCGAGGTCTCGATCACCGGCCTGACGGCCCGGGTCCGCCTGACCAGACCGCCCGCGGTGGAGGCCGTGCTGCCGATCTCGGCGGCGGTCCCCTGCTGGCATGCGGTCCTCGAAGTCCCGGCAGTGAAAACCGTCCCGCTCCCCGACGACTGGAACGCGCTGTGTCGCCACTTCACCGAATTCGCCGGCCGGGGCACCCTGTTCGCCGAAACGGGCGGCACCCATGCCGCCGCCGTTTCCGACGGGCAGGAGCTGCTCAGCTACGTCGAGGATATCGGCCGGGCCACCGCGATCGACAAGGCCGTCGGCCGGGCCCTGCGACAAGGCATCCCGCTGGCCGGGCGGCTCCTGTTGTCGACCGGCCGCATCTCGGGCGAGATCGTACGCAAGGCGGCCATCAGCGGGTTGTCGGCGATTCTCTCCCCCTCCGCCCCGACCGCCCTGGCCATCGACCGGGCCGCCTGCTGGGGCCTCACCCTGGTGGGCTTCCTGCGCGGCGACCGGGGCAACGTCTACCCGCCCCCCGCGCACGGCCGATGAGCCTGCTCCCCTTGCCGCTGACCGCGATCGTTTTGGCCGGTGGGGCCAGCCGACGCATGAAGCGCCCCAAGGACACCCTGCCGGTGGGTGACCGCACCCTGCTCCACCACCTGGTCTGCCAGTTGACCCCGCTGTTCGCCGAGATCCTGCTCAGCACCTCGCCTGCCCGCCCGTTGAGCCACCCCACCTGCCGCTCCATTGCCGATTTCCGTCCGGGATGCGGCCCGCTGGGGGGAATCGCCGCGGGACTGGCAGCTGCCAGCAGCGAACTGGTCTTCGTGATCGCCTGCGACATCCCCGAGGTGGACCCCCTTTTTTTGCAAACCATGGTCGAGGCCGCTCCCGGCTACGACCTGATCCTCCCCCAGTCGGGACCGGGCTGGTACGAACCGTTGTTCGCCCTCTACCGCAAGTCGCTGCTACCGGAAATCGCCCGCCTGCTGGCCGAGGAGCAGTACAAGATCCTGACCCTGCGCGAGCGGGTGCGCACCCGCGTGGTGCCGATGGGCGATGCCCCCTGGTTTTTCAACCTGAACTCTCCCGAGGACTACGCCCGCTGGCAGGCGACCCACCCCGGTCATTTCGAACCGTAGCCCCGCGGACGGTCCGCCTTTTCCTTTCCGGTTCAACCGCACCCGCCCTTAAGCACTTTCCGGGTCTGCAGCTTCACCCGGTGGGGGAAACTGCCCCCGAAGCACCGGGCTGCATCCTGGGGTGTGGGGCGGGCACTCGGGATCGTTTCCCCGGCACTGATCCTGAAGCGGAAGAGAAGCGTGTCTTGCCCCCCGACAGGAAGCGGAACGGCCACCCCGGGCTCGGGGGGAAAAGCCTCCAACCAGCGGTTGATCCCCCCCTCCAGCACATAGGCGTTGATGGTACCATGGCCGCGGAGCAGGCGATACGCCTCGGTGGCCTGTTCCTCCCCATTGCCGGTCACCACCGTCACAGTGTTCGCATGCAGGACACCCTGGGTGGCGGGAAAATGGGGGGAGCGGAGTTGTTCGAGCGACACGTGGCGGGCATCTTCCAGGTGAAACAGGTTGAAATCGCTTTCCGAGCGGATGTCGAGCACTCGCAGGTAAACCTGGGGATTGTGCATCAGTTCGACCACTTCGGCGGGATGGGCGTAGATCTGGCGGTTGCGAATCGCCCCCTCCTCGGACGCGGCCATGAACTGCCACTTTTTTCCCGGTCCGGGCTGACCAAGCAGCCACACCAGCACGGCCCCGGCGATCAGTGTCAACGCGGCCCCCCGACGGCGCCACTGCCTCCGGCGCAAGGCCTCCGCCGGGAGTTGGGCGGGTTTGCCGAAACGCTTCTCGGCCCAGCCGGCAGCGGCGAACGCCCCCACCGCCATCAGCACCACCACCAGTACGATCCAGCCGGCATCGACGCGCAGCCAATCGAACAGGGTGAAGCGCCCCAGAAAGCCCGACTCGTAGAACGCCTCGAACCCGGAAACCACTTCACCAAAAACCCACACCCCGGCAAACACTCCGCCGACGAAGAAGACCCCGTCCAGTTTCAGGGTGGCCATGGCCACCAGCGAGGTGCCCGGGCAGAACCCGCCGATGATGAAACCCAGCCCCATAATGAGCCCCCCCACGATCTGAGGCCAGAGGTAGGTTTGGTTCACGTATACCCGGTTGAAATCGAGCATTCCCAACGCACTGCCGGCAAAGATCAGCACCATCGCCACCACGATGGCGCCGAACATCACCTTCAGTACGGTCATGTCCCGGAAGTAGAATTGGGCCGAGAGCTTCCGCGAGTCCCCGAAGCCCGACATCTCGAGCACGGCCCCAAAGCCGATGCCGACCAGCAGATAGACGCCGTATCCCAACACCTTGCCGAACAACGCCACCGGATCGATGGGCAACATGACCTGCTCCTATTCCTGCCACAACCGGCGGACGAACCAGGCCAGGGCGTAACCACCGGCGAACACCGCCATCATGAACGCCCAGGAACCACCCGCCAGCACGGCCCCCCCACTGAGCGCCTGTCCCGAGGTACAACCCCTGGCCATCCGGGCCCCGAACCCCATCAAGGCACCGCCTGCGAAGGCCAGCATCCAGCGTTTGGCTTTACCAACTCCCCGCCCACCGCGGGTTTCCAGGCGGAAACGACCGAAAACCATTCCGGAAAGCATGCCTCCGGCAAAGGTGCCCAACAGCATCCACACCGCTCCGTTGTCGAGCGGATTGGCCGCACCTCCGCCCCATTGGGCGAAGTATCCGACCCGATTGACATGCTCCGGGGCCACGCACTTGACCGCCGCGGTTTGCACCCGGGAAATGGCGCCCGAGGCACCGAGCCCCCCGCTGGTCAGGGCGTAGGCGGCAAAGAGCACCACGCCGAGCAGGGCTCCACCCAGGTAAGGGGAGATGTAGGGTTTTTCCTGGCGAATCATGGCTTTCCTCCGGGAGATACCTTGTCCTTGCGCGAGCGACGGGCCAGCGCCACCACCAGGTCCAGGAGAGGCTGGCGCATCATTTTCTGGCGCTCTTCCTCGTCCATCCCCTGCGGGAGCCATTCGTACCCGGTGACCATGGCCTTCAGGGCAGACAGCGGAGTGTGACCGGTCGTGATCAGGTAGACATGAACGGCGAAGAAGGAGAGCAGGAGCCACGAACCCAGTTCGTGCCAGGGAGCGATGCCGGCCGGTCCGCCCAGCGAGTCCAGCAGCCTGGGCCAGCGACCGGTGACCCACATCAGGATGCCCGTGCCGATTTGGAAGGGCAGCAGCACGTTGAGCAGCACGACGTAGGTCAGTTGTTGCAGCGGGTTGAACTTGCGTTCCGGGGTCTTTTCCAGGGGGTGGGGAGCGTGAGTGAAGATCCCCCGCAGGTAGAAGTGGGCTTGCAGCACCATCTCGTGGAAAAACCAGCGATTGAAACCGAAAAAATGCCGGATTTCCCCGCTCGCCAGGTGGAAGAACAGGGAGAGGAAAGCGTTCGCCGTCAACACGGCCGCCAGCACGTTATGCAGGGTGACCGCGGTTTTCAGGTCGAACAACGGCAGGGTGCCATGCCAGTGGATCTCGATGCCGGTCAGGGCCAGTGTGGACACGGCCAGGGCCATGGTCCAATGCCAGATTCTTTCGTAGAGCGGGTACATGTACACCGGTTCGGTTCCAGAGGGGAGGTGGGCCACCCGCCATTTGCGGCCCAGGGCATGGATGGCCACGCCCAGCAGGGTGAGGATGAAGAGAATCAGGCCGAAACGACCATGGATTCCTGTCCGCGACGCTCCCGGCACGTAGAGGACCGTGGAATCGACTTGTCGCTGCCAGCGCCACTCCCCGGCAGCGGTGCGAACGACCCTGCCGGCGCCGGAGCTCTCGCCGGCGAACTCGATCCCGGCCCCCCCCTCCGGATCGGGCCCGGTTCGGGCCAGCAGCACGTCGCCTCCAAGCCGGGAGCGGTCCGAGTGGCAATCGCCGCAGTCGGGAATGCGCCCGGCGGGCACCGACACCCCGTGGGCCACGGGATAGAGGTGCAACACCGCCTGGATGCGGGGGTTTGCCACCCCCGCCAGTCGTAGCCGTCCCGCCATCGCCGCAACCTGCGCCGAAGCTGCCAGCGGGGTCTGCGCGATCGAGGGCGATCCCGCCATTGCCCGGGCCACGGTTTCCGGGGCTACCGGTCGCCCGGTCCCACTCAGCCAGCGAAACTCCAACACCGGGTTGACGGGAGTGATTCGGCGCTGCCCCCGTGAGGTTACCGGAGCCAGAAACGGTACGCTTCCCGTCAGCCACCAGGTGTTCGCATCCTTCGCCGCCATGTGGGCCTGGCCAGGCACCCGGAACTCCAGCCGGGGCTGGCCGTCGGGCTGCGGCACGGTGCGATCGATCACGGACAGAACCGGGCCGATGATTTCTGGCACGTGGCAGGCTTGGCAAGCTAGCGCCTGCAGATGGCGGCGCATATAGGGCAGAGCCCCGTGACTCGTCTGGGGGTCGTGGCAGGAAGAGCAGTCGTTGACGACCAGCCGGTGATCCGGTTGGCGAATTCGTTCGGCAATGGGGGCCATTCGCCGGGGATCCCGGGTCAGGTGGGCCAGGGTCCCCCGGGATGCGCCGGCAGCCTTGGGTTGGTTGGCGGTGGGATGACAGTCCCGGCAAGCGACTCCACGGGCGGCGTGGATGTCCCAGGGAGCCTGGCGCCGGGCCTTGTCTTTCAGGTTCAGCAAGGAATCGCCCGGCGACTGGGGTGAAAAGACGGACCCGGACCGAAGCGTGAGCGACGGCAGAAGAGGATCCCGGATCTGGTCGAAAAAGTCGTCGCCGATCCGCAACGGGGGGGTCATGCCGCCCACCAACCCGTGGCACGCGCCACACTGGGCATCTTCGGGGGGGCGGATCTGCCCGGCAGCGACCAGGGGGTCCGCCGAGAGCGCACCCGTGGACACGTGGCAGGTAAGGCAGTCCATTTTCAGGCCCAGGCCGGCGTGAGAATCATGGCTGACGATAAATCGGGCATCGTGGCACTGCCCGCAAGTTCGCTCCACCGAAAAACCCTGCCGGTCGGCACCGATCACCTGCCCGCCGTCATCTCGGCGCGGAACCGGTGGATGGATCGGCTCCACACCCCAGGCGGGAAATGACAGCAAGGCCAAACCAGCGCAAACGAGAAACCTGCGGATTGGCGCACGCATCATTTACCTCCCGCATCGCCCGGAGAAAACCTCCCCCCGCCCCGGATCGGATCCTGAGCATACCCCAACGCCTGCCAGTCGAAGCGACGGGTTTCGTGGCATTCCCCGCAACTCAGCGCTTTCTCCTTGGGGGCCGTCATGTGGGAAATGGGCCAGAGCATTTCGGTCTCGGCGAAACCGTATTCGCCGCTGAAGGGCAGCCCGACGTACTGCCGGGACTCGGACAGGGCGAGAGGCCAATCGAACTCCCGCCAGTACCCCTTCGGTCCCGACAGAACCGGCTGTAACAGGGTGTTGAACTTGGCATCGTAGGGTTGCCTGGCCCGGTGGACCTTGAAAGGCCAGATCCGGCTTTCGGCATCGTTGCGATCGCCCTGGGGCGGATTGAGGACGGTCACCTGCCGCGGGTCGATCGGATCTCCCAGCAGATACCGGCCCACCCGGCGGTTGAACCAGCGGTATTCGGGGACGACGTCCTGCCGGTAGACGAACTCGCCCTTGATCTTCAGGTAGTGATGGGGGTCGTCGCTGCGACGGTCGTCCCCCGCCTTGGACCAGTCCCAGGTCATCTTGGTAGGGACCTTGCGGGCGAACGAGGGGACATGGCAGGTGGTACAGGCCAACGAACGGGAATGGCGGTTGAGCCGCTCGTCCCGATGCCCGGAGGCATCATGACAATCGGTGCAGGCGACGCCCAACACCGGGGCAACACTGACCGAGAAGGCCGTTCCCGGGATCTGGTGGTGGCGGGTCCGATGGCAATCCACGCAGAGCATGTTGTGTCGCCCCATGTGCACATCGAGGGCATCCTGGGGATTGAGCAACGAGTCGTCCAGGTCCCCGTGCTTGACGCCCATGCCTCCCCCCCCGTAGATGTGGCAGACACCGCAATTCTGTCGGGTCGGCACGCCTACCGAGCGAGCGACTGCGGTCAAGTCGGTGCCGGGGGCTGGCAGCCCGGCGTCCCCCTTGACGTAGGTGCCCGAACCGTCATGACAGACGAGGCAATCGACGTTTTCCTGCCGGGAGAAGTCGAAGTTCGCGTCCCGCCATCCGTAACCGGCGTGGCAACTCGTACAGCCGGCCCAATTCCCGCGGATGCCCAGGCAGAAATTGTTCAGCAGGTTCCGCTTGCCGATGGCATGCTTGCCGGGATGCCCGGCCACGACCACCGGTTCGCCCTGCCACTGCCAATGGGCGGTCCGCATGACCTCGCTGGCCGCCCGGGGGTGACACTCGAGGCAGGCCCGGGTGGCATCCTGGGGGGACTGCAGCGGTTTCGGGAAAAAGGATGCGTGGTCGAGATGGGGCCGATGGCTCGGAATGGAGCGCCGGGGATCGGCAACCGTTCGCCGGGACGAACCGAAAAACCAGAGGAAGGCCCCGACGACCCCCACTCCCAGGACCAATACCCCCGCCAGCCAACGGACCCTTCCGCTCATTCGATCCCTCCTGGTTATTACCGGGCCTCCGGCCGCACCTTCAAAGCCGGCCGTTCTTCCCGGTCATCAACTGGCGCCCCCTGCGATCGGCGATGGCAGCGACTACCCTCTTCATCCGCACCAGAACGTCCAGCAGGTCGGGCTCGCTCAGGGAGTAGAGGGTGAAACTGCCCTCCTTGACTCTGGTCACCACTCCGGCCGCATAGAGGATGTTGAGGTGGTTGGACAGGTTACTCATGGACACGCCGAGTTCCGATTGCATCTCCGAAACATTCCGACTTCCTGGACCGAGAGTCTCGATGATCCTCTGGCGCAGCGGATTCACGATCGCCTTGCATATCCCGACGTGGTGCTGGAACAAGAACTCTTCATCGTTCATGACGCGATTTTAGGCCGATTCATGCCTGGAGTCAATCTGTTCATGAATTCATGGAATGCTTTACTCACCCCTCCCTCTTGACGACCAGGGAGAAAGGAGCTATTATTGGCATATGCCAATTTCCAGGATCCCCTGATGCCCCGCCCCTGCAAGTACCGGCGAATCGGCTTTGTCCCCGCGCAGCGGACCTTCGGCCCCGTGGCCGCAGGCAACGGCGACGGGGAAACGGTGATCCTCACCCTGGACGAACTGGAGTCGATGCGGCTGGTGGATTTCCTGGGTCTCTATCAGGAGGAGGCCGCGGCCCGCATGGGGGTGTCCAGGCAGACCCTGGGCAACATCCTGGCCGATGCCCGCCGCAAGACGGTCGGCTGCCTGCTCGCCGGTGCGTCCCTGGCGATCGGCGGCGGTACCGTGAGCCCTCCCGAAACCGAGTTCCGCTGCCCCGCGTGTCGCCACCACTGGCACGGAGCCCCCGCTGAGCTCTCCCCCGCCAGCGAATGCCCCGCCTGCAGACAGCAGGGGGTTCCTGCCCAGGCGGCCGGGACCGCAGGCGAACTCCCGCTGCCTGGACGCCGCCACTGTTGCCGCCGAAATCCAGCCCCCGCCCATCACGATTCCGATCGAGAACGATAAGGAGCATCCCCATGCGCATCGTCATTCCCACCCAACACCCCGCCGGGCTCGAATCGAAGGTCCACGGCCATTTCGGCAGTGCCGCCCACTTCCTGCTCTGCGACACCGAAACCGGCACGTTCGAGACTTCGGGCAACGCGGATCACGGCCACGAGCACGGCCAATGCAATCCGCTGGGTGCCATCCAGGGGCTCCGGCCCGACGTCCTGATCACCGGCGGCATCGGCGGCCGGGCCTTGCAACTCCTGCAGCAGGGCGGAGTGCGCGCCTTCCGCGCCGCCACAGGCGAGCGGGCCGGCGACCTGATCGAGGCGCTCAAAACCGGCCGCCTGCCCGAGATCACCCCCCAGGACGCCTGCGGCCACCACCACGGCTGCCACGAGTAGCCAGCCGGGCTCCGGCCGAGTCCCCTACTTGCGGCTGACCCGCTGGCCAGCACCGACCTGGGTTGAGGAGAGGCCCGCCAGGGTGTCGAGGAGGAGTTGCTTGAAGTGCGAGGGGCCGCTGGCCCCTTCGGCGGCGATTTCGGCGGCGATCCCGTAGCAGGCGAGCCCGGCGGCTGCGGCGGCGGGCAAGTCCCCAGGCGAGGCGCCGGCGAAGGTGCCGATCACCGAAGCGGCCATGCAGCCGGTGCCGACCACCCGGGTCATCATTTCGCTGCCGTTGCCGACGACATACAACGAGTCCCCGCCGGCGACGAAGTCTTCCTGACCGGTGATCACCACCGTGCAGTTCCGCTCCCGGGCCAGGGTTTTCGCCACTCCCGCCAGCTCCTGGCCGACTTCGCCGGCATCGACGCCGCGGGTGCGCACGTCGAGCCCGGCAATGCGGGCGATCTCGGAAGCGTTGCCCTTGACCACGTCGATGCGCACCTCGGACAGCAACCCCAGGCATACCCGGTCGCGAAACGCGGTGGCCCCCGCGCCGCAGACGTCGAGGATTACCGGGATCCCCTTCTGGTTGGCCGCGCGGGCGGCGATTTTCATGCTCTCCACCATCTTGTGGGTCAGGGTGCCGATATTGAGCACCAGCGCCGAGGCCAGGGCGGCCATTTCGGCCGCCTCCTCGGGGGCATGGGCCATCACCGGCGATGCGCCGAGCGACTTGACCACCTGCGCGCAGTCGGCGATGGTGACCCAGTTGGTGAGGTGGTGGACCAGCGGTTTTTCCCGGCGCACCGCGGCCAGGAACGGAACGGCGTCAAACGGGGCAGAAGTTGATTTCATGACCCCATTGTACCAGCCCCCCAAAGGGCCGGGCAAATTGAAATCGGCCCGCCCCTGTGCTAAGGTGGCCGGGAGGGTGGCGGTACAATGGGCAAGAAGAAGTGGCTATGGCGAGGGTTGGCCGCCCTGGGGGTAGTGGGGGCGGCGGGGCTGGCTCTGCTATGGATCCGTCTGCCCGGGCTGGTGGAGCACCGGCTGATCCGCAGCCTGCACCGGATGGGTTTTTCCGAAGTCAGATTGACCGTACGCAGCGTGGGTTTCCGCCACCTGGACCTCTCCTCTGTTTTCCTCGGCACCTCCTCCCGGGAGGGGGTGATCATCGCCTCGCTGGCGATCGATTTCCGCCTCTCCCACCTGCGAAAGGGGAGGATCGCCCGGGTGGCCGCCGCCGGAGTCGAGTTCTCGCTGGACATCACCCAGAACCGGGTGATGATCCCGGGGCTATCCCCCCTGTTTACCGAATCGGGGGGGGGGAGCGCTCCGTTTCTGGAGCGATTCGACCTCACCGGGGCTACGGTCTTGCTGAAGCATGCGGGCGACACCCTGCCCATCCCGTTCTCGCTGCATGGCCTGCGCCGGGAAACCGAGACCCTGACCTCGATCACCGCCTGGTTCGCGCCGCGGGGAGAGCGCCTCGACCTGGGGGGGCGGCTCGACCTCGATCGGGGAGACGGCACCCTCACCCTGGCGGCAGACCGTGCCCAAGCCATCTCGCTGGTTGCCGGGCTTTCGCCCCCGATTCCGCAACTCCTCGAGCTCGATCTGGCGATCCAGGGCAAAACCGAGCTGCGCAGCTGGCGCCCCAGGGCGACCTCGCTGGTGCTGCGCACGAACGCCCTGAAGCTGGCCTGGCGTGAGACGGTGCTCAGCGGTGAAGCCGCCCTCTCTCTGGAGCTGGACGAGCGCCTTCACCCCCGGCAGGTGAAACTGGGGCTGGCCCTCGCCCAGCAGTCGGGCCAAACCTGGCAAATGGAGCTGCCGCTGCGCCTCGACGTGACCGGTAGCGACGGCGACGATCTGGGCTTCCACGTGGCCCCGCTGGCCCTGCGCAGCCCGCTGGCGGTGCGTTTCGACCGTCTCGACGGCCGGTTGGTTTCCCGCAACGGGAAACGGGAGATTTCCGGGGCTTTTGCCGCCACCCTGCCGCTGGCCGAGGTATGGCCCTCCCCGCCGGGAAAGGTCGCCAGCGGCTCGCTGGAATGCAAAGCCAGTTTCGCTCTGCTCGCAGGGCCTGCGGGGTTGGAGTGGCAACTGCGAGGCCAGCTCGGGGGGCGTTCGCTGAAAGCGTCCGTAGGGGAGAACACCCTGGTCGTCGGGCAACTGGACAACCCCTTTCACCTCCAGGGCCGGAACCGGACCGTGGAGGACGCCGGCACGCTGACGGCCACCGGAGTCGACGTGCGCGGGAGCGCCCTCGACAGCCGGGCGATGCGATTCGTCCTGCCCTGGCGCCTGGGCGGCACCCCCGAGAGGCTGACCGTCCCCGCGGCGGGAGTTTTGCCGGGGATGCTGTCCTTTCCGGCGATCCGGGTCTTTGGCAAGCCCCTGGGGTCGCTCGGTGGAACCATGGTCCTTTCCCCCCAGGGCCTCGATCTCGCCGCCACCCTGCACACCCCCGTTCCCTCCCTGACCGCAACGATCGAGGGCACCCTGTCGTGGCAGCGGGCACAACCCGCATGCCGGATCGGCTACCAGATCCCCGAAACCCGCCTGAGCCATGCCGATCCAGTGGATTCGCTGTTCCCCTTCCTGAAAGGGTATACCCTGGCGGGGACCTGGTCGGGCTCGGGCGAGCTTATCCTACAGGAGGGACGCTGGCGCAGTCCGGCCCGTTTTCGCTGGCAGGAGGGAGAGCTGAAGGGTACAGGGCGTGCCCTCGCCCTCGCCGGCATCCACTTCGCGCTGGAACTGACCGACCTGCTGGAGCTCCGGTCGGCGCGGAGCCAGCCCTTCACCTTCACCTCGCTGAAGATCGGCGATTTCGCCCTCCCCGGCGGGCGTTTGGCCATCACCCTCGAAAACCCCGACAGCGTGTTCCTCGATGCTGGGGAACTCGATTACAGCGGCGGACGGATCACCGTCCTCCCCTTCCGCTACCCGGTCGGTGCCAGCGAAATCCCCATCACCCTCTACGCCGACCGCCTCCGCTTCGACGCCACCATCAACCAGCTCATGGGCGAACCCACCGCCACCGGCGATGCCGAGTTGAACGGCCTGCTGACCTTGCGCCTGAACGACGGAGTGCCGATCTTCCAGTCGGGCCACCTCTACTCCACCCCCGGAGTTTCGGGCAACCTCCAGCTGAAACGGGGTTCACTGGTCACCGGGGGGATGGTGCTGGTCGAGGAGGCCATGAGCGATTTCAACTACGAATGGGTGCGGATGGCGTTGCAGTCATCCGGTGACAAACTGAACCTGACCGCCTTCATTCAGGGAGCGCCGGCCAAAAAGCTGGCACTGACCTACGACACCGCCAGCAAGGAGTTCATCCGCGACCCCAGCGGCAAGCGCAACGTGAACCTGAAAGGACTGCTGCTGGAGCTCCGTTTCCGCGAAATCGACCTGCGCCGCCTGCTTTCCGGGAGGGCGCGCCTCCCATGAACCCCGCCCTGATCCGACAAGGAGTGAACCCATGAAATCTGTGAAAATGGCCGCCCTGGTGCTGCTCGTGCTGCTGGGAGGCTGCATCAAGATGAAGCACGAGATGACCATCCAACCCATCCACATCACCGTCGAGGTGCGGGTGAAGATCGACCAGGCGTTGAACGATTTCTTCGCCGACATCGACAAGCCCATGCCGCCCCAAGCCCAGAAGGAGGAATCGAAATGAGGTACCGCAGCCGAATCGTCGCCCTGATTTGCCTGTTGCTCGGCGCAACCTGGGCGATGGCCCAGGACGATGCCACCAAGCAGCGCTTTCTCGACCGCAAGCCGACCATCGACCAATGGAAAACCCAGGGCAAGGTAGGCGAAAACAACGTGGGCAAGCTGGAGGCGCGCCAGCCGCTGCCCCCCGCAGAAGAGCAACTCGTCGCCGCCGAGAACCTCGATCGGGAGACGGTCTACGCCGGCATCGCCGCCCGGGTGGGATCCCCCGTGCTGGAGGTGGGCAAACGCCGGGCGCAGCAGATCGCCGGCCTCGCCGTTCCCGGCACCTGGCTCCAGCACCCCGACGGCCACTGGTACCAGCGGTAACTCCGGTACATCGGGGCGAGGGCGGGCTCAGTGCAAGAAAGCCGCCTCGCGCTCGAAGTACTCTTTCAAGGCGCTCCGGGAGTTGGCCAGGAGCACCTTGGTGTTGGCCACCATCACCGGGGAGAGGGTACACCACTGCCGCAGTTCGGCAACGCAGCGGGCCAGGAAGTCATCCCCGGGCAGGACCCGGTTGACCAGCCCCATGGCCAGAGCCTCGCTTGCCGGGATGCTCTTTCCGGTCAGCAGGATTTCGGCCGCCCGCCCATAGCCGAGGTAGCGGGGCAGGAAGAAGGGTAGCGCCCCGCCGGGGTGCTGGCCGTAGGGGCCGGGGGCGAGGGTGAACACCGTGCTCGCGGAGGCGAAGCGAAAATCGGCGGCCAGGCTGGTGCCCAAAAAAGGGGTGACGATCTCGCCGTTCAAGGCGGCCACCGATATCTTCTTGAAATCGGCCAGCTGCAGGATGAAGCGGTTGAGGACGTTGGTGTAGCGAAGCCGCTCGTTTTTCAACCGCACCTCGTCGCGGGTGACCGGGGCCCCGGCGGCAGTGGCCCGCAGGTGGCCCAGGAAGTCATCGAACTGCTCCTGGTTGAAACACTCGGGATGGTGGGTCAAAAGCAGGGCGGTGACCCCGGGATCGATCTCGGCGGCGTGGAAAAAGGAGAGCAACTTGCCGCTCTCGGCCAGATCGGTGATGGTGCCGTAGACGTTGCACTTGATGGTGACCACGGCGATGCCATCGGTCACCCCCGCCTGGATCACCTCGTCTTCGTAGTCGATCCGCTGGCCGCTACTCATGGCAACCTCCCCATGACAAATCGCCCCCCCCATGATGGCACGAAGGGCGAGATATTTCCACCCCTGCCGCGGAAAAGACCCTGGCCAGGTCTTTCGAGGCACCCCCTCGGGTCAGTTCCCACTCTGGCGACGGGCGATCGCGTTCAGCTTCACCCGGTTCCCCAGAAAGTAGAGGGTCGGCACCACCACCAGCGTCAGCACGGTGGCGAAGGTGAGCCCGAAGATCACGGTCCACGACATCGGCCCCCAGAAGGCGCCGTTGTCCCCGCCGAAAAAGATCTGCGGGTCGAAGCGCGACATCAGGGTGGCGAAGTTGATGTTGAACATCAGGGCCATCGGCACCAGGCCGAGCACGGTGGTGATGGCGGTGAGCAGCACCGGCCGCAGCCGGGTCCGCCCGGCCAGCACGATGCACTCCCGCACCTCCTCGATCGGCAGCTCGTCCTCTTCGTCGAGGCCCAGCCGTTTCTTGGCGTTGGCCTTCAAAAAGTTGATGTAGTCGACCAGCACGATGGCGTTGTTGACCACCACCCCGGCCAGCGAGATGATGCCGATGCCGGTCATCAGGATCACGAACTCCATGCGGAAGGTGGCCAAACCGAGAAACACGCCGATGGTGCTGAGCAGCACGGTGAACATGATGATCAGCGGCTTGATCAGGGAATTGAACTGGATGACCAGGATCAGGGTGATCAGGGCGCAGGCGATCAGCATCACCCGCATCAGGAAGGCCGAAGTCTCCGCCTGCTCCTGCTGCTGGCCGGTGAACTTCCAGGTGATGCCCGCCGGGGTGCGGTAGGACTCCATCCTCTTCTTCAAACCGGCGATCACCTCGTTGGCGTTGGCCCCCTCGATCACGTTGGACCACAGGGTGATCACCCGATCGAGATCGAGCCGGTTCACCTGACTGTAGGTGGTGCCGTACTCCATGCGGGCCACCGCCGAAATCGGCACCTGCATGATCTGACCGTTGTTGGGCGAACGGAAGGTGACCTTCTGGTCGAGCAGCACCCCCACCTGGTTGCGGTACTTTTCCTCCAGCCGCACCACGATCGGGTACTCGTCCTCGCCGTCCTTGAGCCGGGAGACCTCCTTGCCGAAAAGTGCGGTGCGCAAGGTGGAGGCGACCTGGGCAGTGGACATGCCGAAACGGCGGACCCGGTCGCGGTCGATGCGGATCACCAGCTCGGGGGTGCCCAGGTCGAGGTCCATCTTGAGCCCCTCCAGGCCGGGTACCCGGGCCTCGTCGAGGTGACGCTGGATGTCCTGGGTGGCCTTGGCCAGCCGGGTGAAATCGGCACCGCTGACCTCCAGGTTGATCGGTTTGCCGGTCGGCGGCCCCATCTCGTTTTTCACCACTTGCACCTGAACCCCGGGATAGGCGCCGAGGAGGGCGTCGCTGAGCTCCTTCATCACCCGCGAGGTCTTCTGGCCGTTCCTGTACAAGTAATCCACGAAGCTCACCGTGACCATCCCCTTGTGCGGGGTATTGCCGACCGGGGTCTCGTTTTCCCCGGCCACCCCGCGACCGACCGAGGTCAGCACCGACTTCACCAGCGACTGGTGGGGCTTGAGAACCTCGAATATCCGCTGTTCGAAGCGGTTCATGAACTCGTTGGTGGCGCGGATGTCGGTACCGACCGGCAGTTCGGCGAACACGTTGACGTAGGAGGGTTCGTTGTCGGGGAAGAACAGCACCCGGGGCGCGCGCATGGCGAAAAAGACCAGCGACAGGAACAGCAGGGCCACCATGCCGCTGATCAGCCAGCGGGGGTGATTGCCGCTCAGCGAAAAACGCAACAGGCGCAGGTAGCCCTGCTCCATCCGCACCAAGGCCACCTGCTGGAACCAGGCACTCAAATCGAACAAGAAGAGCTGGTTGAGGATCACCAGCAGGGCGAAAAAGACCAGCAGCGAGCCGGGGGTATGGATGCCCAGCAGGAAGAAGGGGACGGCCGAGCCGAGCAGGATTGCCGCCGTGCGCAGGGCCTTTTTGCGGGTCGGCTTGCGGACTTCCTCGTCGCGTTTGATGAAGCGCACGGCCAGCACCGGGTTGATCACCAGGGCCACGAACAGCGAGGCCGACAGCGAGACGATCAGGGTGATGGGCAAGTACTTCATGAACTCGCCCATGATCCCCTTCCAGAACACCAGCGGGAAGAAGGCGGCGAGGGTGGTCGCGGTCGAGGAGATGATCGGCCAGGCGATCTCGCCCACCCCCTGGCGGGCCGATTCGACCAGCGAGTAGCCCTGCTGCTGGAAGCGGTGGATGTTTTCGATCACCACGATGCCGTTGTCGACCAGCATGCCCAGGGCCAGCACCAGACCGAACAGCACCATCATGTTGACGGTGGTGCCCAGCAGATCCAGCACGATGAACGAGATCAGCATCGACATGGGGATGGCCATGCCGACGAACAGAGCGTTGCGCAGCCCCAGGAAGAGGAAGAGGACCCCGACCACGAACAGCACCCCCATGATGATGTTGTTTTCCAGGTCGCTGACCATCGAGCGGACGTACTCCGACTGGTCGTTGGAGAGGGTGACGGTCAGGTTTTCGGGCAGGATATTCTCTTTGCGGGCGCGGGCGAGAGTCAGGTGGAGCTTGTCCACGGCGTTGACCAGGTTTTCCTTGGCCTTCTTGACCACCTGCAGCGAAACCACCGGGCTGCGGTCGAGGCGGGCATAGCTCTTGGGATCCTCGAAGCCGTCCACCACCATGGCCACGTCGGAAAGGGTGACGATGTTCTCGCCGTCCTCCTGCTTGACGATGATGGCGCCGATCTCGCGGGCGCTGGCGAACTCGCCCACCGTGCGCACCGAACGGGTGGTGCGGTCGACCACCACCTCGCCGCCGGCGATGTTCATGTTCTCCTGCGAAACCGCGTTTTCGATGTCACCGAAGGTGAGTTGATGGGCTTCCAGCTTGCGCGGATCGACGTTGATCTGGATCTCGCGCTCGTTGATCCCCTTGAGTTCCACCTTGGAGACCTCGGGGATGGTTTCGATCTCGTCGCGGAGGTCTTCGGCGTAACTCTTGAGCTCTTCGACGCTGAAGTCGCCCGACAGATTCACGTTGATGATGGGGAACTCGTTGACGTCGAGCTCGAATGCCATCGGATCGGTCGGCAAGTCGTCGGGGAGTTCGCCGCGGGCCTTGTCGACGGCGTCCTTGACGTCTTGCAACGCCTTGTCGATCTGCACGTCGGTGTTGAACTCGATGAAGATGTTGGAGTTGTCCTGGCTGGAGGTGGAGCGTAGCTTCTTGATGCCCGCCACCGTGTTGATCTCCTTCTCCAGCGGCCGCGAGACCAGGTTTTCCATGTCCAGGGGGGAGTTGCCCGGGTAAACGGTGGAAACGAACACGTAGGGCATGTTCACTTCGGGGAACAGCTCCAGCGGCATGGACTTGTAGGCCATCAGGCCGAACAGGGCCAGCATCAGGATCACCAGGAACACCGTGGTCCGGTTGTTCAGGGCCAGGGTGGTCAGGCGAAACTCACGCACCAGTTTCTTTTCGTTCAGGTTGGTCTTTTCCATATTGCCTGCTTGCCAGCCGGAAACCGGGCTGGCCCTATTTCACCCGCAAGGGGGAGCCGTTCTTCACCAGGTTGTAGCCGCCGACGATGAGTTCCTGACCGGCGGTCAGCCCGCCGGTCACCATGGCCCGGTTGTCGTCGGTCATACCGATCTGGACATAGGTCTTCCTGGCCGTGGCCTTCCCCCCCTGCCGCTCGACCAGGTAGACGAACCGCCCCTCCAGATCGTTCTTGACCAGAATGGCCGGCACCACGAGCACGTTTTCGGCGGTGAAATCGCGCACCTTCAGGGTGGCCATCATGTTGGGCTTGAGGGTCTCCTTCGCGTTGTCCAGCACCACCTCGATCTCGACGGTGCGGTTCTTGACGTTCACTGCCTGGCTGATCCGGGTGAGCGGGGCCTGGCGGCGCAGGGCGGGAAAGGTGGGAAAGGAGATCTCCACCTCCTCGCCGAGGCCGACGCTGGCCAGGTAGGATTCGGAAAGCTCGGCGTGGACGCGGATCTTCTGCAGATTGACCAGCTGAAGGAGCTGCTGCCCGGGGATGGCCAGCTCGCCCTCCTTGCGCTGGATCCGGTCGACGATGCCGGCGATCGGGGCGCGGATCTCGGCCATGGCCCGTTGGGCCAGCAGCGACTTCAGCCGGCTCTGCAGCGCATCGAGGTTGGTTTTCGCCTCCAGGTACTGGATTTCGGAGCCGATCTTCTTTTTCCACAGCTCTTCCCGCCGCTGGTGGACCGTCCCTGCCAAGGCCAGCCCGGAACGGACCTCGTCGATGGCGCTGTCGATCACCCCGGTGTTCAGCGTCACCAGCAGCGTGCCCGCAGAAACCCGCTGCCCCTCACCGACGTGCACCCTCTTGATCTGGCCGCTGGTTTCGGAGCTGATGAACGCTTCCTGGACCGCTTCCACGGTGCCGTTCACCTGGACGAAGTGGTCGAAGCGCTGGGGGACCAGGCGAACGGTCTCGACCAGCAGGGTGTCCGCGGTGGCGGGGGCGACTGCGGCGTTCTCCGCTTTTTTCTGGCCACAGGCAACCGGGGAAAGCATGGCGGCAATGAGGAGCGAGGACAGGATGGTTCGTTTCATAAAGGTTCTCCCTTTTACAGGCGGCTGAGGGCCTTTTCGAGCTTGGTTTTGGCGTTGAGCAGGGCCACCATGGCCTGGATGTGCCCCGATTCGGCGTTCAGGTACTGGTTGTGCACCTGGGTGAGCTCCTGGGTGGTGCTAAGCCCCTTGCCGTGCTTGGCGCGGGTGTTCTCGTAGATGCGCAGGGCCAGCTCGACCGACTTGGCGGTGCTGGCCTCGCGAGCCCGGCTGTCGGTGAATTCGGAACGGGCCTGGGCCAGCCCCAGCCGCAGGCCGTCGGCCACCTGCCGCTTGAGATTCTCGGATTTTTCCAGCTCGATCCGGGCCTGGGCGACCCGGGCCCCGCGCAGCCCCGAGGTGAACAGGGGGACCGTGAGGTTGAAACCGACCATGGTCGCCGGAAACCACTTCTCGCCGCGGTTGAAAAAATTGAAGCGATCGCGCATGGCAGATTGCGAGTGGGAGAGGAAAGCCGAGACCGTGGGCAGAAATTCCGATTTTTCCCGCTTCAGCAAAAGGTTCATCGACTTCACCTGGTTGTCGAGGATGCGGTAGTCGATGTGCCGGGGCAGGTCGAGCGGACTTTCCAGCAAGGTGTCCGCATCGATGCGGGAAACGATGCCCGGCAGCGTATCGCTGAGCTCGAGCGGGCGCTCCAGGTCGAGGCCGAGCTGGAAGCGGAGCATGCGGTAGGCCATGTCGAGCTGCCGCTCCACCGAGCCCAGCGAGTTTTCCAGGTCGGTCACCGACAGCAGCAGCTGGTCGACGTCGGTACTCTCGGTAAACCCGGCGCGGTTCAATTCCTGGACTTCGAAGTGGGTCTGGCGCAGGTTTTCCAGGGTCGAGCGCAGGATGTCGCGGTTCTTCTCGGCCAGCAGGATCAGCGAATAGGTGCCGGCCACGCTCTCGCGCAGGTCGATCTCCTTCTTTTCCCGCTGGTTTTGCGAGATCTGCAGGTAGACCCGCGATGCCTGCAGGGCCACGAAGTACGAGCCGTTGAACACCAGCTGGGTGGCGGTGAGATCGAGCGAGGCGTTGTGCTGGGTGCCGAAGCGCACGCCGATGAACTCGGTCTCGGCGGCGTCGGGGTCGAAGAACTTGGCCGGGATCAGGGTGGTGGGGATCTTCAGGTTGTCGACGTAGGAGAGCTTGGCCGAAACCTGGGGCAACCCGCTGGCGGTGGTCTCCCACACCTTCTTCTCGGCGGCGAGCACGTCGAGGCGGGCATTGCGGGCTTCGGCGCTGTACTTCAGGGCGTACTCCTGCGCCTCGCTCAGGGAGAGGCGGAGCGGCGGCAAGGGTTCCTGGCCCCGCAACGGCAACCGCAGCACCGTGCACAGCACTGCCAAAACAATCAGATTTGCTCTCATGATGGTTCCTCGGGAGAAGGTGGATACGGAAAACAACCGGTGCGGGTTATGATTCCAAACAACCCGGAAGGGCTTTTCGGTCAGGGGGAAACCATCGGGAAAAACCGCCGGGCCCGGCAGCCCTATTGTAAGTCATCCCGAAGACAAAAGAAAGCGGCCAAGGGTCAGCAAGCCGAAAAAATCGGGGCGGTGGAAACTGGGCTCGGGCCAGTCCACCGGGCTCCAGCAAAGGAAGTGGGGCTTGCGGTGGCGGTCGCCGCACTTGGTGAAGTTGGCCCGCAGGGTGGCCCCGGGCCGCCACTCGGCCCAGTCTGCGCCGAACACCGCGGGTGGCAAGAGGATTTCGAGCGCCCACGAGCCGGTTTGCGGCGGCGAAAAAGCGACGTCCACCTGCCCCAGCAAATCCCCGGAAAGCAGCACCGGCGGCAGGCCGGCAGGGTTGACCGCGGCGTAGACCGCGCCCACCGGGTTGAACTCGAAGGCGTAGTGGCGCTGACCCGCCGGGCCCGGCGCCCAGAAGAACTCGACGCAGCTGTCCTCCCACACGCGACCGTTGAACCCGCGAATTTCGGCGCGGACCTCCTCTTCGCATACCCGCCACTTCAGGGCGACGCCGCGATTCGGGTGCCAGGCGATGGCGAAGCGGACCTCAGGGCTATAGGGGAAGCGATCCCGCCAGGGCGCCTCGGCGAGCGCATGCCAGCGCCCGGGCAGCCACGAGGCGATATCGCCGCCCGCAGTCAGCATTTCCACCTCCGCTTCGGGACTGAAGGTGTTCTGTCGGAACCGAATACCTTCTATATGATTATCAGACTTTGAAAATTTGCAAATTTGCAAACTCCCCCCCGCTCAGGGTTGGACAATGCGGCCATCGCGCAGCTCGATGGTGCGCTGCGCAAGAGCTGCCATCCGCGGGTTGTGGGTCACCAGCAGCACGGTCATCCCCTCTTTTTCGTTCAGGGCGCGGAAGATGTCGCCGATCTCCTGACCCTGGCGGGAATCGAGGTTGCCGGTGGGTTCGTCGGCGAGCAGAATCTCGGGCCGGTTGACCAGCGCCCGGGCGATGACCACACGCTGCATCTCGCCGCCCGAGAGCTCCCCGGGACGGTGGTGCAGGCGCTTCTCCAGCCCCAGGAAGCGCAGGATGGGGGTGGGGTCGGCATCGGCCCCCGTTTTGCGGAAGAAGGCAAAGGGTAAAACGACGTTCTCGTACAGGGTCAGGGTCGGCACCAGGTAGAAGCGCTGGAAGACGTAGCCGAAGACCCGGCGCCGGATCCGCGTCAACGCTTTCTCCGACAGCCCCCGGCCGCCGCAAAGGACCTCCTCGCCGCCCACCCGCAGGCTGCCCGAGGTGGCGTTGTCCAGGCAGCCGAGCAGGTTGATCAGCGTGCTCTTGCCCGACCCCGAGGGCCCGACAAACGAAATGAACTCGCCTTTGGCCACCCGCAGCGAAACGTCGTCCACGGCCACGATCTCCTCGGCACCGCGGCGATAGACCTTGCGCAGATTCACGGCCTCGAGAGCCGGCGTATCCTGGCCCATGGTCACTCTCCCTCCCCGCGGATCGATTCCAACGGTCGCACGTGGGCCGCCCGCCAAGCCGGGTAAATGCCACTGACCAGGCCGATGGCCAGCACAACCGCCAGCGTGGTCACCATCAACCGGCCGTCGATCAGCACCAGGCTGCCGGTCGGGGTATAGGGCAGGAGGCGGCGGATCAGCAGGTCGGTGACCTGGGCCAGGCCATAGGCCAGGGCCAGCCCCAACACGCCGCCCAGCAGGCAGAGGATGACGGTCTCGGTCCAGATCATGCGGAAGATGTCCCGGGGCATGGCCCCCATGCTCTTCATGATGCCGATCTCGCGGAACCGTTCGAAAACCGACATCAGGATGGTGTTGACCACCCCCACCATGGCGATCAGGATGGCGATCACCGCGATCGAGAACACCATCACCTTTGCCGTCGCCACCAGGCTCATGAGCGTGTTCTTCACCTGGGCCATCGAGACCACTTGCACGTCGGGCAAGTCGTACAGCCGGTTTTCCAGCGCTGCGGTATCGGCCTGGCGATGGACCTTGATGCCCACCGCGGTCAGCTTGCCCAACTGGCCGAATTCCTTTTGCAGCATGCGGATGGGCACGAAGATCGTGCCGTCGTCCTGGGTACCCGAACGCTCCAGGATCCCCACCACCGTCAGTTCGATGTTCTTGTCGGGGATCAGCAGCTTGTCGCCGACCTCGCGCTGCTCGAGCTCGGCCGCCTCGTAGCCGAGCACGGCCACACGGGCCCCGGGGTCGTGAAACCAGCCCCCCTGCTTGAACTTCAGGAAGCTCTTCAGCGGCGGGAAAGTGACCGGGTCGACGCCCAGGTAGGCATCGATGGCGCCGCTCTCGCCGCGCTCGGGATCGAAAACCGCCTGCATCAGCATCGGCGTCACGCTTTCGACTTCGGGCTGGCGCAGGATGTCGCCCGTCACCTTTTCCTCCATGTAGCGCAGCCCGGTGCCACCCTTGAGCATCAGCGTCGCCGCCTCGTAGGGGCAACCCTTGGCGGTCAGCAGGACCTGGAAGCCCATGTTGTCGATATCCCGCTTCAACGCCGAGTCGTAGCCCCGGTTGAAGCCGAGCAGGCTGGCCAGCACCCAGGCCGAGAGGCCGATGCCGACCACCGTCAGCAGGCTGCGCGTGCGCTTGAGCAGCAGGTTTTTCGCCGCGATCTGGTAGATCGATACCCTTTTCATCTCCCGTTCTCCTTGTTCAGGAACCGGTTGCCCAGCAGGAACTCGTCGCACAGGATCAGGTTCTTCTTGACCGCGCGCAATGTGGCCTGAAAGTCGTCCTCTGCCCCCGGCGCCGGATTGCGGATGGCGGCGACCCGCCCTCCCGGGGCGGCCCGCCCGGAGGCTACATCGTAGCCCTCGAAGTCGCCCAGGTCGAGGCCGGCGAACTGGCGGGCGAAACCTTCGGCGCGCAGCAGCTTGGCCTCGGCGTTGGTCAACCGCTGATAGTAGAACGCCAGGATGCGTCCGATCGGGTCGAGGGCCAGGAACGCCTGGATGCCCCCGTAGCGCCCCTTCTGGTTGACCCCGTGGATGTAGCCGATGGTCTCGTCGCCGCGCAGAATGCGGTACAGGGTGTAGGGCACATCGGCCGTCTCGAACAACCCCTTGAAGCGGTCGCCCAGCCGCTGCTCCACCCGACTCAACAACGCGGCGCCGCCTTTGCCGGCGATCGAGGCGTAGATCGTACGGTAGCCGGTCGAGAGAGGGAAGAGGCGCTTCACATCGCGGTCGGGATCGTTGAGTTCACATCCCACCGCGGCTGGCAGGGCCAGGGCGCCCAAGGCTGCGATCAGGGCAAAGGCGAGTTGTTTTTTCATGGGTTCCCCCCCGGATAGTTCATAGGGGACTCAAAGGCGGAGCCCCTTGTAGAAGTAGACCTGGAAGACGAGCTGCGAATCGCCCCGCAGCGAGTCGTAGCGGTACATCGCCCGGGTGGTCCAGTCGGCATCGAGTTGCCAGGTCAGGCCGCCGGAGAACTGCGCCCCGGTGCGCCCCTGCTCGCGCAGCAGCGCCGGCTGCGCCTCCAGCTTCAGGCGGTTTTCGTCCAGCAGGCCGAGGCTCACCCGCCACAGCAAGGCGACCGTCGGGCCCATCTCCCGGTCCGCGACAGCCAGCTCGACTCGGTGTTCCCAGTTGTTGCGCAGCCAGGTCGCATCGAGCTCGGCCATGCGCACCGGGACCGGCTCCTCGCCTAGCAGGTGGGTGCCCATGGCTTCGAGGATTTCACCCACGCCGATGGAGAGGCCGACGTTGAAATTGTCCCGGGCGAGCACGCCCCGGGCCAGGCGACCTGCCAGCAGCCAGTTACCGCCTATACGCAGCGCCATCCCCGACCCGGTGGTCAGCGACACCCCGACGTCACCCCAGGCCAGGTCGCGCTCCAGGCCGACCCCCCAGTCGCGGTCGAAGCCGAAGCCGTTCATCACCAGCGGCTGCAGCAGGTGCGCGTGCTGGTCGAAGCGCGAGGCCAAACCGAAGTGCGGCCGGTTGTGGCCGATCCAGAAATCGAAGCGTCGCGTCTTGAACTTCAGGAAAGCGTTGTAGACCTGCCATTCGATTTTCGTTTTTTCCCCGACTGCCAGGGCCAGACGGGGCTGCAGCGAGAAGAGGGCGATATCCCGCGAGGCCGAGGAGAAGCGCTGCAGGTAATCGAAACCCAGGCTCGACTTCTGCATGGCGTCCATCTCGTGCTGGGAATGGTAGATGGCCTTGCCGGTGGTGAACGAATAGCCGGCGACCCCCTGCGCCTCGAAGAAGAA
>CAZTNO010000002.1:0-41225 GCA_964614865.1 uncultured Clostridia bacterium | reverse complement strand
GGCGCTTTCAAGGACCTGAAGCCCGTTCTGTGGGCCTGCCTGCTGCTCCTGCCGCTGGTCTTCGTGGTGCGGGATTCCTCCCAGGTGCTGGGACTGTTCCGGTCCGGCGGGATCCTGCTCTTTCTGGAAGGGGGGGGGAAAGGCGAGCTGGGTCACAATATCCCCTGGGTGGGGGGATGGGCCCGGGAGATCGGAGCTCTGGCCTTGCCGGCGCGCATCCGCTGGGCGGCGCTGGCACTGCTGCTGGTCACCCTGGCCAGCAGTTCGTTGCAGTACCTGCAAAGCATCCAGAGCCTGATGCTACGCCGGACGGTCGAGCAAGAGGTGCAGCTGCGCCTGCTGGCGGCGTTGCATCGGCTGCCCATCCAGGTGTTGCAGCAGGAGCGGGCGGGAGGAATGTTGATGGTGGTCGGGGCCCACAGTTTTCAGGTGGGGCGGCTGGTGCTTACGGCCAGCCAGGGCATCGCCCACCTGGTGATCCTCGCCGCTTGCCTGTCGCTGGCGGTGTGGCTTTCGTGGCCGCTCACCCTCGTCTCCGTGCTGGTGCTGGCACCGATCGCCCTTGTTCTTCGCCCCCTTTTGGGAGCCCGGTTGCGGGCGGCGGGGCGGCGCACCGTCGATTTGTCCAAGGCTTTCCTGTCCATGCTTCAGGAAGACATGGCGGCCATGAAGCTCATCCACCTCTTCGACCAGAGCGAGTGGAGTCTGGCCAGAACCCGCGACGCCCTGAAGTCGATGCACGAAGCCGGCTTTCGCTCCGACCGGATGGCCAGCCGCTCCCGTCCGGCTTTCACCCTGTTGATCACGGCTTCGCTGGCCTTCCTGATGGTGGCGGGGTCTTTCCTCCTGTTCGGAAATTCACGGGCGACCGTCTCTTCGCTCGTGCTGTTCCTGGTGATCGCTTTCCGCATGGTGGCCCCGGTGAATGGCCTGGCCACCCTTCACGCCCAATTGCTGCAGGTCGGCCCCCTGCTCGAAGAGATCGAGGCGTTCATCGCCATGGGCGCAGCCCGGGGCCACCCGGAGGGGGAAATCCCCTTCGGGCACCTTTGCCAGGCGATCGAGTGGCGCAATGTTTCCTTCCGCTATACGGCAAACGATCCCCCGGCGCTGCGGGGAATTAACCTGACCATCCCCGTCGGGAAAACCACGGCCGTCGTCGGTGCTTCGGGCGCCGGCAAGTCGAGTCTGGTCAACCTGCTGACCCGGCTGTACGAACCGACCGAGGGGGAGGTGGTGGTCGACGGGGTCGACCTGCGCCGGCTGGACATCGGCACCTGGCGTCGAAAAGTGGCCGTGGTCAGCCAGGACGTGTTCCTGTTTCACGCCAGCGTCCGGGAAAACTTGCGCTTCGCCCGCCCCGAAGCGACCGATCGGGAAATCGAAACGGCCTGCCGGAAAGCCCAGATCCACGACTTCATCCACTCCCTGCCCCTGGGCTACGATACCGTGCTCGAGGAACGGGGAATGCGCCTTTCGGGGGGGCAGCGGCAAAGGGTCGCCTTGGCTCGGGCCCTGCTGATCGAGCGGGCAGAGTTGCTGATCCTCGACGAGGCCACCAGCGAACTGGATGGACCCACCGAGCAGGCGGTTCACCAGGTGCTGGCGGAATGCGGAAAACCAAAAACCCGCCTGATCATCGCCCACCGGTTGTCGGTGATCCGGGACGCCGATCAGATCGTGGTGCTGGAAGCAGGTCGGGTGGCGGAAGTCGGGACCCATGACCAATTGCTCGGCAACAATGGCCCCTACAGCCGGTTGATCCGGACGCAACACCGGGAGGGTTTGGCGGAGGAGGTGACGTTGCCAGGAAAAGCGCAATGACTGTCGCTCAGGAACGCTTGCTTGGCTTGCTTGGTTTTTCCGCCCGTAGCGAGATCGAAAGTGGATCGTCCCCCGCCTGGACTGCGGAAGAGTGGGCGGCGGTCGCTGCCGAGGCGAGCAAACACCGGGTGATCCCCCTCCTTCACCACCGGATCGGCCTCGGTCCCGCCCCGTCCGGGATCCCGGCCGGGCTTGGCGCGCGATTGCGACAGGAGCACCGGCGCAATGCCGCCATCAACCTGCGGCGTTTTTATGCCCTGGCTCCGGTGCTGGAGGGCCTCTCCCGGGCCGGCGTGCCGGTGATCGTGCTCAAGGGGGCCTATCTGGCCACCGCGGTCTATTCGAGCATCGCCCTGCGGGTGATGGGCGACATCGACATCCTGGTCGCCCGCGAGCACCTGGAACAAGCCGACGCGATCCTTACAGAGAAAGGTTTCCAGCGCCGGGAGTTCGGGAGCACCCCCCCCGCCGAGTTGAACGAGTTCCATTATCTGGAACCTTCCAGCCACACCCTGCTGGAAGTCCACTGGGAGTTGCTCCCCCCCGACTATCCTTTCCAGCTCGACCGCCGGGGGATGATGGCAGACGCCGTGCCCGCCACGATTGCCGGCACCGAGGTGAGGGTGTTCGCCCCCGAAGACCAGTTGATCCATCTCGGAGCCCACGCCACCATCCACCGCTTCGAGTTCGGGCTGCGGCCGCTCTGCGACATTGCCACATTCATCGCCCGGGTTTCTCCGGACTGGGCGCGTCTGGTCGAGCGGGCAGAGAAAATGGGGGTGGCGCGTTCGGTCGGGGTCCCCCTTTTGCTGGCTCGGGATCTGCTCCAGGCTGCGGTGCCCGATGCCGCCATCGCCGGATTGCTCCCCCGGGGGATGCCCGAAGCGCTGGCCCAGGAAGCCCGAGAAACCGTGCTGCTGAACTGGCGAGGCCAGCGAAACGGGGGGCCCAACCCCAACCTGGTCCTCTTCTTCGGCCGGAAGGGGTGGCGTGATCGATTCGCCCTGCTCCGGAGCCGCTTTTTTCCCTCGCGGCAAATGGTCGCGGCACTCTTTCCGGTGGCGGCAGATTCCCTGCGAATCTGGTGGTATTATCCGCAGTATGGCTGGCGAATCCTCGCTCGCAACGTCGCCGGGTTGAAGTCGATGCTGGCGGGTAAGGCCCGCCGCACTTCCAGGCCAGGCCAGGCCGCGGCCCTGATGGACTGGATGCTGAAGTGATCATGGATTGCGGCGACATCGGCGAATCGTTTGCCCCGATTGCCGGCTGACATGCCCCCTCTGGCGAGAGGGCCAGGGCAAATATAATAAGGGACACCTCGATCGCCCTTGGTGCAGTTCCGAACCTGAAGCCTCGATCCAATGCCAATGTGCATCGCACTTTTTTTGACTTTCCCGGGAGGTTTTGCTATATTGGGCAAAAGCCCCTTGACCTCAGGAGGACGTATGGAACCGCAAACGACCCCACTTTTTGAAACCGATCTCCGCCCCGCCTGGCACGCTCCCGAGATCGGCACCGTCGAATTGAAGCGGACGCTGTTTATGGGTGGATCTGTCACAGACGGGTCATCCGGCAGTTTCCATTCCCCCACCTGAGGCCAACCCTCTCCAAGCGGCCAGGGCCGCGTGTTTCGCTTTCTGATTCGCGAAGCGGGTTTTCGCGCGCGAAATGCTTTCAGATGACCGGGGATCTTCGGGCGGGTGCCCCCGTCGGTCTCTGAATAGTTCTTTTTGCCGGGGCAGGAAAGGAGATCCTTGTTGTTCGGTTTTTTCCAGCGTGACGGAACACCCGTAAGCACAGAGATCTTGGCCGCGCTGGCGGGTTTGTGCGCGGACGGGAGCGCCCTGTGGGCCAAGGGTTGTTTTGCCGGGTCGCCCCGGGTGGCAGGGCTGGCTGGCGACGGTTTCGTGTTTCTGGCCGAGGGCCGGGTCGACAACCGCGAGGAACTGGCCCACGCCCTGGGCCTTTCCGCTGGCGAATGCCTCTCGCTGACCGACGGCGCCTTGCTCCGCATGGCGTACCTTCGCTGGGGCGAAGAGTGCCCGGGGCGCGTTTACGGCGACTGGGCTTTTGCCGCCTGGCATCCCCGGGAGCGGCAACTGTTCCTGGCCCGCGACCACTTCGGCAATACCGCTATCCACTATCTGGCCTGCGAACGGGGGTTCGCTTTTGCCAGTTCGGCCAAATCCCTGCTGACCCTGAACCTCTCCCCGCTGAAGCTTGACGAGCTCTACCTGGCCCAAGTGCTGACCTCCTGGCCCAATTACCATGGCGAGCGGACCATCACCTCGCCGCTTTGTCGTCTCCCCCCGGCCCACTGCCTACGGGTGACCGCGGATCGACTCGAACCGCGATGCTACTGGCGGCTGGAAGAGACCCCGCTGTTGCGGCTACCCCGCCGGGAAGACTACGTCGAGCCTTTTTTGGCGGTGTTCGACGAGGCGGTGCGGGCCCGGTTGCGTCCGCCTCGCGGGGCAGGGGGAAGCGGGGTGGCGGCCATGCTCTCCGGTGGCCTCGATTCGGGATCGGTGGCCGCGACTGCGGCCCTGTGGTTGCGGGAGGAGGGGCGGCGCCTGCCCGCCTTCACCTCGGTGCCCCAGTACGAAACCCGGGGATACGTGGGCCGCCGTTTTGGCGACGAATACCCCCTGGCCGCGGCAACCGCCCGCCTGGCCGGCAACATCGACCATTTCCCGGTGGCGGCAACTCAGATCACCCCCATCGCCGCCATCCGCCGCATGCTCGCCATCACCGGCGAGCCGGGGCACGCGGCGGGGAATTTGTACTGGATTCTGGCCTTGGACGAGAGCGCCCGGGCGGCCGGGGCGGGTGTTCTCTTGACCGGACAGCTCGGCAATGCCGGCATCTCGTGGACCGGCGATCCCTTCAGTCATTCGTGGTTTGCCCAGATCCAGGGCCTCGGTTGGCGGAAGTGGGCCCGGGAACGGGTGAAACGGGCGGTGCCCGTCGGTTTGCTGTCGCGCTGGCACCGGCTGCGCCGGAGTTCCCGGGACGGCTTGCGGGGCAGTGCCATCCACCCCGACTTCGCCCGCAGGTTGCGGCTGGCACAACGACGCATGGAGGATCCGGATGAGGTCTTTTCCGCCGTGCCGGGGCAAACCCGTCTGCGCATCCTCAAGCCGGGGCGTTCCATGATCGGGGCCCTGTACGCCGCCAAGCAGCATGCCGGGGGCCTCGAGTACCGCGACCCGACCGGCGATCCCCGGGTCCTCCAGTTCTGCCTGTCGGTCCCCGACTGGGTGTTTCTCGACCCGCAGACCGGTCTCGACCGCTGGCTGATCCGCGCCGCGATGAAGGGGCGGCTCCCCGACGAGGTTCGTTTGAACCTGCGGCGCGGGCGACAGGCGGGCGACCTGGTTCCCCGGCTGCGGGCATGCGCCGCCGAGGTGGAGGAGGCTCTCGCCGAGATTGCCCGCGGCCCGGCCTCAGAGTACGTCGATGCCGCCCAGCTGGGGAAGGTTTGGGCGGCGATGCGGGCCGGCGATTCTCCAGGGGTGTTTCACGATGCGATCTGCGTGCTGACCCGGGGCATCATGGCCGGGCTGTTCGTCAACCAGTTCTTTGCCCGCTGGCCCGAGGATCATCGTCTGGCCCCGCCATGAACCCTCTTGCCCTCCCCCCCCCTTTTGGCGATATCCCGGTCCGCCAGGCCGCGGTGCCCAGGGTGCTCGAGGCTGCCGAGGCTGGCGGCGTCCTCTGGCAGGCATCGCATCGCAGCTTCCTGCTCCAGGTGCCGGGCGTTGCCCGCTTTCTGGTCGAGGGGGGGGAACTCGTGACGATCGATCCCTCGCCAGGAGCCACTGACGAGCGCATCGGCTACTTTCTGGGTTTGGCACCACTGGCGGCGCTGGCTTGCCAGCGCGGTTGGCTGGCGCTGCATGCGGCAACGGTGAAGATCGACGGCGATGCGGTGCTGCTGGCCGGAGATTCGGGGTGTGGCAAGTCGTCGCTGGCGGTGGAGCTGACCCGGCGCGGGGCAACGTTGCTGGGGGACGATTTGGCTCTGGTGACCCGCGACACCCGGGGAAGGGCTCGGGTGGCTCCCGGGGTTCCCGAGGCGGTGTTGTGGACGGGCTCTCTGGAAAATCTGGGTCTATCCAGTCAACCGCCCCCCCCCTTTTTCGACCACCGGCACCACGTGGTTTTTACCGAGGTGGCCAACCCCGAGCCGATCCCGGTGCGGGCGGTCTTCGCCCTCTCGGTGTACAGTTCCGACCCGATCGTATGCCACGAACCCCGGGGCGCGGCGCGCTTTCGCGGCCTCGGGAGGCTTCTCTTCAACAGCCATATCGCCGACGTGCTGCTCGACCGGGGGGCCTGCCTGGGGGGATTATCCGCCCTGGCCGGCAGTGCGCGCTTTTTCCAGTTGAAAAGGCCGCGCGGGGTGTGGCGGGCCGGCGAGTTGGCAGACATGGTGGCGGCGGGGGTGCGATGAGCGAGCGTCATCTCTATTCCCTGTACGGTCACAAGGTGTCGCTCCCGTTCCGTTGCGGCCAATTGGCCGAGCTCTCTTGGACGGGAACCCCCGATCTCATGGTCGCCGAGGGGGCGGTACCCCGATCGCTGGCAAATCCGACCAGTCAAGGCGAAAACTGGCAGGCTGCTCCCGGCAGCTACCTGTTGAAGGGGGGGCGACGGGCAGGGCGTTTCCTGGTGGAATCGGGGGGGCGGGTGATCCTGGAGCGGAACCCCGACGGAGAGGATGACCTGCTGGCGGCGCACTTTCTCTCCCATGTCCTCGCGGCCCTGATGCGTTCGTTGGGACAGGTGGTGCTGCACGCTTCCACGGTGGCGGTGGCGGATCGGGGGGTGGTTCTGGCCGGAGCCTCCGGGGCGGGCAAGAGTACCACCCAGGGGGTTTTGCTTTCTCGCGGCGGGACGATGGTGAGCGATGACGTCACCGTCGTCCAGCGGGGAGCCGATGAGCGGGTCGAGGCCTTGCCTGGCATGGCCAAGTTGAACCTGTGCCAAGACGCAGCCACGGCCCTGGGGCAGGACGTAAACTCCTTGCCCCGCAACCCGCTCCGCAAAATCAAGGTTGTGGCCCCCCATCGCGGGGCGATGGCCGAAAAACCGGTCCCCCTCCATCGCCTCTTTCTGTTGGAACCAGCACCCACCGACCAGGTGGTCTTGATCCCCCTCACCGGCGGCGAGAAATTCGCCGCCCTGCAATCCTGTGTCTACGGCCCCATGCACCCCGGCGAACACCCGGAACGGTTTTTGCTGTTTGCCGCCCTCAGCCAGCAACTCCAGGTGTTCCGGCTGCAGCGCCCGCGGTCGTCCTGGAGCCTCGACGAGGTCGCCGGGCGCATCCTCCATGGGTAAGATTCACTGGCTCGCCTCTTACCCGAAGTCGGGCAACACCTGGGTACGCATCCTGTTGACCAATTACCTGCGCGATCAAGACGCTCCTGCGGCCATCGACCGGCGGCTGGAAGGCGGTCCGGTGGCCAGTGCCCGCATCTGGTTCGACGAATGGGTGGGAGTCGAGGCCTCCACGTTGGACGACGAGACCATCGAGTGCTTGCGGCCCGAGGTGTATCGCCGGATGGCGGCAGAGGAGCCCCAACCGATCTACATGAAGACCCACGATGCCTGGAAACAAACCCCGGCGGGCGATCCCCTCTTTCCGGGCGATGTCACCCGCGGGGTGGTTTACATCGTGCGCAACCCGCTCGACCTGGCCGCTTCGCTGGCAAACCACTACGCCATCGACCTCGAGCGGGCAGTAGCCCAACTCTGCGATGCCCGGTTCGCCCTGGGTCGCTCGGTGGGTGAATTGGCCGACCAGTTGCGGCAATTCACCGGGGACTGGAGCGGGCATGTTCGCTCCTGGCTGGACCGTTCCGGCTTGCCCTGCCTGACGGTGCGCTACGAGGATCTTCTCGGTGATACGCCGAAGGTGTTCGGCGAGGTGGTCCGTTTTCTCGGTCTGCCCTGGAACAAAACCAACCTGGAGAAAGCGGTAACGTTTTCTAGTTTCGCTGAACTGCGACGCCAGGAGTCCGAGGTGGGATTTCCCGAGAAACCCGGCAAGTCGACCGCGTTCTTTCGCCGCGGCGTTGCCGGGGGGTGGCGGCAAGAGTTGAGCCCCGTTTTGTCGAAGCGGCTGATTGCCGCCCACGGGGAGACGATGCGCCGCTTCGGGTATCTGGACGAACAGGGCGAGCCCGTGTAAACTACCCCATTCCAAGCAAGGAGTGCCCATGGCCCTGGACATGACGGCGATCGTGGTGCGAAACGGCGAGGCGGCGACGACGCCGGTGGACGACGAGCTGGTGATCCTCAACATGGCGGGCAACAACTACCTCACCCTGGACGACATCGGCCGGCGCATCTGGGAGCTGCTGGCAACCCCTTTGCCGGTGGCCGATCTCTGCGCCCAGCTGGAGACCGAGTATGCCGGAGGGCGGGATCAGATCGACGTCGATGTGCTCGCCTTTCTCGGTCGCCTTTCTGAAGACGGCCTGATCCGGGTCACGGCGAGCTGACCCCCGGACCCTCCCGAAAAACTGGAGGCGGCCGGGCCTTGGTTGATTTATTTTTCCGGTTTTGGTACACCATTGCGGGGCGTGCGACGAAACCGGGGGGGAAAAACGGAAAAGCAATCGCAAGGGGACGGCCTGGCGGGGTTGCTGACCGAGCTCGAAGGCGGCCAACTCTCTTCGATCGGCCGGGTGGTGTCCGAGGTGATCGGGGTGCTGACCGGCCCCGGGGCGTCGGTGCGGGAGCTGAAACAGATCATCGAGATCGACCCCCCGCTGGCGGCCCGCATTCTTCATTTGGCCAACTCGGCATTCTACTCCCGCGGCCGTTCCTACAGCACCATCGAGGATGCCATCATCCTGATCGGCTTCGAGGCGGCCTTGCGCCTGGTGTTGAGCCAGAAAGTGTGCGACCTGTTCGCCCACGGGGACACCGTCGAGACCTACGCGCGGGCCCGGTTGTGGAGGCACAGTGTGGCCACCGCGGTGCTGGCCCGCTTCGTCCACCGGCGCGAGTTCGCCCTTTCCGGCGAGACCGCCTATGCCTGCGGGCTGCTGCACGACCTGGGGCTGGTGATCGTCGATCAATTCCGCCATGACCCGTTCCTGCGGGCCCTGCGGACCTCGTTTGCCGAGAATTGCCCGTTGATCGAGGTGGAGCGGGAAATGCTCGGTTTCGACCACGGCGAGGTGCTTCTGGAAATCATTCGGCGATGGGGGTTGCCCCGCGAGGTGGTCGACTGCCTCCGCTACATGCGGGATCCCTTCGCCGGCACCGGGCCAAACGTTCGCTCGGCGCTGGTCCTGTTTGTCGCCAACGACTACTGCCGCGAAAACGGATTCGAGCACGGAGCCCTCCGCGGCGCCAGCAATCATTCGTTGCTGGATGGGCTGAGTGCTCTGGGGGTTTCGCCTGCTGCCCTGGAAAAGTTGGGGGTGGACCTGAAAACGGAAATCGCCCAACTCGAAGACAAAGGGCTGATTTGATTCGTCCGCCCGCGGGCCCCTTTCCCCTGGCGGAAGAGTCGAAGCGACCCCCTGGCGACCGGAAACTGCCGCTGGCCGCATAACAGAGTGCGGGCAGGGTTGACATTTCGGCCAATAGACCTTAAAACAGGCCAATATGATCCAACCAACTGTGGACTCGGTTTTTTTTCCAGCTCCTTGGTGGGGTTGCGCTTTGCGGAGCTGAACATGGTTTCGTGGCGCAGCGCGGCCGAGTTGCCTGTCCTCCTGCTGTACAACCTCGACCATTCCTGGGCGGTCGAGGAGCGAGCGGTCCAGGCCAGGGAAATCGAGTTGCTGCGCTCTTCGCTGGAGCAACTGGGCCATCCGGTCACCCTGCTGGAGATTGCCGGGAGCACTCTGCTCGAGCGTCTCGCAGATTTTCCCGCCGAGAACTGGATTGTCATGAACCTGTGCGAGGAGATCCCCGGTTTCCCCCACAGTGAAGCCGAGGCGGCCATGGTGCTCGAGAAGCGCAACATGACCTACACCGGCGCCCACCCCGACACCCTCAGCAGTTGCGAAAACAAGCGCCTGGTGAAAGAGACCCTCGATGCCCACGGCTTGCCCACCCCCGCCTGGGCGATCTATGAGCGGCCCTGGGCCGGGGATTGGCATCGTTTTCCGGCGATCGTGAAGCCCGCCTTCGAGCACTGCAGCCTGGGGATCACTTCCGAGTCGATCGTCCTCAACCGCCACGAACTGGAACGGCAGATCGAGCACGTCCTGCGTTGCTTCAACGAGCCGGTTATCGTGGAGGACTTCATCGACGGCCGGGAATTCCACGTCTCACTGATCGGCAACCGTTCGCCGTGGATGTTGCCTCCGGCCGAGATGGACTTTTCGCGCTGTGTGGACATCCATGACCGCCTCTGCACCTACGAGGCCAAGTTTTGCCCCGGGTCCAAGCAGTACGAGATCATTTCGACGATCATCCCTGCCGTCTTGACCCCCGCCCAGCGGCGGGAGCTGAAACGGTGCTGCCTCCGGTGCTACCGCCTGTTCGGTTGCCGCGATTATGCCCGGCTGGACATCCGCTTGCGCGATGGGGTGTTCTACATCCTGGACATCAACCCCAACCCCGATATCAGCTCCGACGCCAGCACCGCTTGTGCGGCAGAGCAGATCGGCCTCTCCTACGGCGAACTAGGCAGCCGTCTGGTGCGGCTGGCCGCCAGTCGCCACCCCCAGTTCGCCTAGGGCGAGACGAAGCCGGGCGGCGGAAGTTCAGGACGGACGGCGGTAGACGATCTTGCCGGCGGCGATGGTCATGGCCACCGCCCCTTTGCCCTCCCATCCGATGAAGGGGGAGTTGTTGGCCTTGGAATGGAACTCTTTGGCGTCGATGCGGAAGCGTTGGTCGAGGTCGAGCAGGGTCAAGTCGGCGGGCAGACCCTCCGCCACCCGGCCCAGATCGTCCAGGCCCAGAATGCGCGCCGGGGCGGTGGAGAGCAGCTCGATCAGCCGTCCCAGCGACAGGCGGCGCTCGGCGACCAGCCGGTCGTAGAGCACCGAAAAGGCCGTCTCCAGACCGATCATGCCAAAAGGGGCGTATTCGAATTCCCGGTCTTTCTCGTCGCGGGTATGGGGGGCGTGGTCGGTGGCGATACAGTCGACCGTGCCATCGAGGAGGGCGTCGATCAACGTCTGGCGGTCGGCTTCGGTGCGCAGGGGGGGCTTGACCTTGTAGACGGTTTCGTACCTGGAGACCTGTTCCTCGTTGAGCAGCAGGTGGTGGGGGGTGACGTCAACGGTGACCTTCACCCCGGCCTGCTTGGCGTTGCGGACCAGTTCGATGGAGCCGGCGGTGGAGAGGTGGGTGAGGTGGAGGCGGGAGCCGATCCTTTTCTGCAGGATCAGGTCGCGGGAGACGATCACTTCCTCGGCGGCGTTGAGGATACCGCGCAGTCCGTACTTGTAGGAGACGAATCCCTCGTTGACCTGGCCATCGGCCGAGATCGAGTGATCCTCGGGGTGTTCGATGATCGGCACATCGAGCATGCGGGAGTATTCGAGCGCCTTGCGGATCAGGTCGGCCTTCATCACGCACTGGCCGTCGTCAGAGAAGGCGACCGCGCCGCCGGCGACCAGGTCGGCCATTTCGGTAAGGTTGTCGCCGTGCAGACCCCGTGAAATGGCAGCGATGGGCAGGACGCGGATCAATCCGGCCTGGCGGGCCCGGGACAGGATGAACTCGGTGACCGAACGGTTGTCGTTGACCGGGTCAGTGTTGGGCATGCAGGCGATGGTGGTGTACCCGCCGGCGGCGGCAGCCCGGCATCCCGATTCGATCGTTTCCTTGTGCTCGCCTCCCGGCTCGCGCAGGTGGCAGTGCAGGTCGATGAAGCCCGGAGCGACCACCCATCCGCCGGCATCGATGGTCTCACTCCCGGCGGGGGCCTTGATGGAGACGTCGATCTTCTTCACCCGGCCGTCTTCCACCAGGATGTCGCGGGTGGCGTCGAGGTGTCCGGCGGGATCGACCAGCCGGCCGTTCTTAATCAAGAGCTTCATTCTTCTCTCCTTTGAGAAGGTACAGCACCGCCATGCGCACGGCGATGCCGTTGGTCACCTGCTGCAGGATCACCGACTGCTCGGAATCGGCCAGGAAGGTGTCGATCTCCACGTCGCGGTTGATCGGACCGGGGTGCATCAGGATGGCACTCGGCTTGGCCAGGGCGAAGGTCTCCGGGGAGATGGCGAAGCGGTTGCGGTACTCCCGGGTCGAGGGGAAGTAGTTGCGCGCCCCGCGCTCTTCCTGGACCCGCAACATCATCACCACGTCGGCGCCGGCGACGCCGCGGCGCAAATCCCAGGTCACCTTGCCGCCCATGCGCTCGAATTCCTGGGGCACCAGCGAGGGGGGGCCGATCAGCGTCACCTCGTTGCCCAATTTGCTGTGCAGGGCCAGGTTGGAACGCGCCACCCGCGAGTGCAGGATGTCGCCGACGATGGCCACTTTCAGGCCCCGCAGGGTGCCGAAGCGCTGGCGGATGGTCAAGGCGTCGAGCAAGGCCTGGGTGGGGTGGGCGTGAAACCCGTCGCCGGCGTTGACGATGGCCGAGCGGGCGAAGGTGGTCAGGTAGCGGGGCGCCCCCGAGGCGGAGTGGCGGATCACGATTACGTGGGGGTTCATCGCCTCCAGGGTGAGCACGGTGTCTTTCAGCGATTCGCCTTTCTTGGTGCTGGAGACCGACGTGGAGAAGTTGATCAGGTCGGCGCTGAGGCGTTTGGCGGCGATCTCGAACGAACTGCGGGTGCGGGTGGAATTCTCGAAGAAGAGGTTGACCACCGTTTTGCCCTTGAGCGCCGGCACCTTCTTGACATCGCGGGTGGAGACCTCGATGAAGGCCTCGGCGGTGTCGAGGATGGTCTCGATGTCCTCCACGCTCAGGTGTTCGATGCCCAGCAGGTGGTTTTGCCGGAAGGTTTTGCCGCCCATCTCAGAACCCCGCCGGTTCCAGGATCTGCACCTGGTCTTTGCCGTCGCACTCTTTGACCATCACCCGCACCCGTTCGCGGTGCGAGGTGGGTAGCGATTTACCGCGAAAGTCGGGGCAAATCGGCAGTTCGCGATGGCCGCGGTCGATGAACACGGCGAGCTGGATGCTGGCCGGGCGACCCAACTCGAAGATAGAATCCATGGCGGCGCGGATGGTCCGGCCGGTGAACAGGACGTCGTCGATCAGGATGATGTCGCGGTCCTTGACCGAGAAGGGGATGTCGGTTTTCTTGACCACCGGCTGGCCGTCGTGGCGGTCCAGGTCGTCGCGGAAGAAGGAGATGTCGAGGACGCCGAGGGGGAGCTTGATTCCCTCCAACTCCTGGATCATGGCCTGGATCCGCTCCGCGATGACCACGCCCCGGGTCTGGATGCCGATCAGGGCCAGCTTGTTTTCATCGCGGTTGCGTTCGAGGATCTCCATGGCCATGCGCTGGAAGGTGCGCTTCATCTTCTTGTCGTCCATGATCTTGGCCTTGATCTTGTCTTTTTCGTCCATTGGTGGACACCTCCTCGCTTTCCGGGTGTGGCGAACGGTCCCGACAGGCAAAAAGCCCGCGTTTCCGCCGTCATTATAGCGGATTCGCCCCGAAGCGGCAAGGCGCCCTGCGTTGGTGTGGCGAGCGGAGATTGCATTTTCTCGTGGGATGGACTACACTACCCTGAAGTTCAACACCGAGGAGGTTTCCATGGATGAGCACACCCACATTCCCGCCGACGTACCCGCCGACCGGGTCAGCGAGTACCTGAGCAATCTCGACGAGATCACCCTGGGCTCGGGCCGGCTGATGCTGTTCGCAGGGGACCAGAAAATCGAGCACCTGAACAAGGATTTCTACGGTCCCGGGGTGGCGGCCGACGATGCCGACCCCGAGCATCTGTTCAAGATCGCCGAAGGGGCCGAGATCGGCGTGTTCGCCGCCCAGCTTGGGTTGATCTCTCTCTACGGCAGCGATTACCCCGAGATCCCCTATCTGGTCAAGCTCAACTCCAAGACCGATCTGGTGAAGACGGCCCAGCAGGACCCCATCTCTCTGCAGATGGTCGACGTGGAGCAGGTGTTCGAGTTCAAGAAGAGCTCCGGTCTGAACATCCTGGGCATCGGTTACACCATCTACCTGGGCAGCGAGTTCGAAAACGAGATGCTGCGGGAGGCCTTCCAGGCGGTCCATCAGGCCCACCAGCACGGTCTGGTGTCGGTGCTGTGGATCTATCCCCGGGGCAGCGCGGTCAAAGACGAGAAGGATCCCGACCTGATCGCGGGAGCTACCGGCGTTGCCGCCACCCTGGGCTCGGACTTCGTCAAGGTGAACTATCCCAAGCGCGAGGGGCAGCCCTCGGTCGAGGTGTTCAAACAGGCCATCCTCGCCGCCGGGCGGACCAAGGTCGTCTGCGCCGGGGGCACCAGCATGGAACCCAAGGCGTTTTTGCAGCAGCTGCACGACCAGATCCACATCTCCGGCGCCATGGGCAACGCCACCGGAAGGAACATCCATCAGCGTCCGCTGGCCGAGGCCATTCGCCTGACCAACGCCATCACCGCCATCACGGTGTACAACAAAACGGTGGCCGAAGCCTACAAGGTCTATACCGGAAAGAAGTGACCGCCTGACGGGAAGACCTTTTCCGGACCTTTGCTGCGGGGGCAGACGGGAGGCGGTTATTCCCGTGCCCTGAAAAAAAGGGCCGGCGGGCAAGGCAGGAAACGAGCATGACGCGCCCCATTGTGGACAACATCATCGATGCCATCGGCGACACTCCGATGGTGCGCCTGAACCGGGTCGGCGCGGGCCTGCCGGTGGAGATCTACGCCAAGCTCGAGTTCCTCAACCCGATGGGGAGCTGCAAGGACCGTATCGCCCGCCACATGATCCAGCAAGCAGAGCGGGAGGGGCGTCTCCATCCGGGCGATCTGATCATCGAGAACTCTTCGGGCAACACCGCCATGGGCTTGGCGCTGATGGCCATCCAGCGCGGATACCGGCTCAAGGTGGTGGTGCGCGACCGCATCAGCAAGGAGAAGCTGGACCAGTTGCTGGCCCTCGGCGTCGAGGTGCTCAAGGTCGATGCCGACCTTCCCCCCGAGTCGCCCGACAGCTACAACAACATCACCCCGCGGCTGGCCCGTGAGACGCCGAACTGCTATTTCCCCGACCAGCACAACAACCGCGAGAACAACCGCGCCCACTACCTGTGCACCGGCCCCGAGATCTGGGAGCAGATGGAGGGCCGCATCGACGTGGTGGTGGCCGGCATGGGCACCGGGGGGACCATCGGCGGGGTGGCCGAGTTCCTCAAAGAAAAAGACCCGCGAATCCGCGTGGTGGCGGTCGATCCGATCGGCTCGGTGTTCACCCCTTTTTTCCGCACCGGCCAGAAGGTGGCTTCCGCACCCTACCAGGTGGAAGGGCTGGGCGACGAGTTTCTGATCGGCTGCGCCGATTTTTCCCATATCGACGAGATGATCCAGGTCGCCGACCGGGATTCCTTCCAGACCGCCCGCCACCTGGCCCGGGTGGAGGGGATCCTGGCCGGTGGCTCGAGCGGCGCCGCGCTTTTCGGCACGCTGTCCGTGGCCCGCTCGCTGGATCGACCGGCGCGCATCGTCACCATCTTCCCCGATGGCGCCTCGCGCTACCTCAGCACCATCTTCAACGACGACTGGATGCGCGACAAAGGCTACCTCTAGCTTTCGGTTTGGGCTTGGGGGACGGTTCTTTGAAGTATTGAAGTGTTGCGAGAGTGCTGTCAGATGGTAGTTTCCAACTGCGAGGTGGGGTTTCTTTCTTTGACTTGAAGAGCCCTTGGCAAAGAGACTTTTGGGACACTTCAATACTTCAAAGAACCGTCCCCAGGTTTTGCTTGATTTTGTGTGGACGGTCGGATAGAGTCTATGCGGGGGCCTTGCTTGTGGGCCCCCACTCAGGAGCTCCAAAATGGAAAGAGCATCGAGCGATTTCGAGCGGGCCCTGCAGGCCTTCGACCGGCTGGAGGCGAGGAGACTCGTGACCAATGCCGGCCGTCACCTCTCCCCCATGGAGTTGGTCGACCAATGGATCGTCCCGGCGTTGACCCGCATCGGCGAGGAGTGGGAACGGGGAGAAACCTCGCTGGCCCAGGTCTACATGAGTGGACGCATCTGCGAGGAGATCGTCGACACCCTGCTACCTCCCGGCGACCCGCAGCGCAAAAAACAGCCTCCCATGGCCATTGCTGCCCTGAACGACTACCATCTGCTCGGCAAGCGGATCGTCTGCACCACCCTGCGGGCGGCCGGATACGACTTGCGGGACTACGGCCAGATATCGGTTTCCGACGTGGTGCGTCGGGCCCAGGCCGACCGGTTGCGGGTTCTCCTCCTCTCCACCTTGATGCTGAATTCGGCGCTGCGGGTCCGCGAAGTGGTCGACCAGTTGCGCACGGCAAAGGCCGGGGTCAAGGTGATTGTCGGCGGCGCCCCTTTCCTCTACGACAGCGCACTGAGCCGCGAGGTCGGCGCCGATGCCATGGGCCGTTCGGCGGCCGATGCGGTGGAACTGGTCCAGGGTGTCTTGGGAGGACGATCATGAGCAGTACCCAGATGACCTCCATGCAGCGTGTACTCACCACCCTGGGCCACCGGGAGCCCGACCGCGTCCCCCTGTTTCTGCTGGCCACCACGCACGGCGCCCGCGAGCTGGGCCTCTCCATCGAAGAGTACTTTGCAAAAGCCGACCACGTGGTCGAAGGGCAACTCCGGTTGCGGGCAAAGTTCGGCCACGACTGCCTGTACAGCTTCTTTTACGCCCCGCTCGAGGTCGAAGCCTGGGGGGGGGAGGTGATCTACGCTCCCGACGGCCCGCCCAATTCGGGGGCCCCGTTTATCGCCAATGCCGATATAATCCCCACCCTGAAGGTGCCCCGGGTGCAGGACACCCCCTGCCTGACCAAGGTCCTGCGGGCGACCTCGGCTTTGAAGGCCCGGGTCGGCGACGAATGCCCGATCATCGGGGTGGTCATGTCGCCGTTCTCGGTGCCGGTCATGCAAATGGGCTTTGCCCCCTACCTCGACCTTTTGCTGGAACGCCCCGCCCTGGCCGAAAAACTGCTGCGTCTCAACGAGGAATTTTGCGTGGCCTTTGCCAATGCCCAGCTCGAGGCCGGAGCCACGGCGATCTGTTACTTCGATCCCGTCTCCTCTTCCTCGATCGTCCCCCGCGATCTCTACCTGCGCACCGGATTTCTCGCCGCCAAGCGTACCATCGCCCGGATCAAGGGCGCCACCGCCGCCCACCTGGCCTCGGGGCGGGTCCTGCCCACCCTGACCGACATCGCGGCCACCGGTGTGGCGGTGGTCGGTACGAGTTGCCTGGAGGATCTGGCCGAGGTCAAGGCCGCCTGCGCCGGGAAAATCACCGTCCTCGGCAACCTCAATGGCATCGAGATGAGGCATTGGAGCCTTGCCGAAACCGAATGCCAGGTGCGTCAGGCCATCGCCAAGGGGGGGCCGGGCGGGGGCTTCATCCTCTCCGACAATCATGGCGAGATCCCCTGGCAGGTGCCCGAAGAGACCCTGCTCGCCATTGCCGAGGGGGCTCGCCGCTGGGGAGCCTACCCGCTCTCGAAAACGGTTCCCCTTGACCGCTAGCATCGTTTTCGTCTTCTGCGAGCACCTGGGGTGCGAAGCCCGCAAAGCGCTCGCCGAGGAAAAGCTGGACGAGGCCACCGTCGCCACCTTTCCTGCCCGTTGCGGCCGGCCGCCCTTGACCGGAAATGAACTCGCCGAAGTCGTGGCTGGCCTGGGCGAGGTCGAGCGGGTCGAGGTCTACGGCGGTTGTTGCCTGCAAGACCTGGTCCAGGAGCCCGGGCGGTTCCATATCCACAAGGTGGAGCCGTGTTTTTTACCGATCGCTGACCCGGCATTGCTCGACCGCTTGCTGGAGGAAAGAGCCTACCTGACCACCCCCGGCTGGCTTGCGTCCTGGCAGGGCCGGCTCGCCCTCATGGGGGATCACGCCGACGCGATCCGGCAGATGTTCCAGGAGACCGTCGCCCGGATCGTGTTGCTCGACACCGGCATCGACCCTGCCAGCGGCAAGAATCTGCGCTCGTTCGCCCGCCACGTCGGTCGCCCCGCCCGGACCGTGTACACCGGGCTGGCCGAAATGCGGTTGCTGCTGGCCCGGGCAGTGCTCTCCTGGCGATTGCAGAACCGGGAGCGGGGGTTTGCCGCCGAGCGGCAGGTGTTGCAGCACCAGTCGGCCACCAATGCCATGGCCCTCGATCTATTATCCAGCCTGGCCCATAGTGTGGATGAGGAAGAGGCGATCGAGGCCATGCTCGACACCTACCTCATGCTCTTTGCACCGCAGCGGGTCTACTACCTGAACTATCTGGACGGCAAGCCCGACCGGTTGTGGGCCCGTCCTCCGGTTGCGGATGGCGGCGAGCTCGAGCGGGTCCGGGAGCGAATGGTCCGGGCCAAAACCGATCAGGGCCCGGTCGGTGATCACCGGGGGTTCCTGGTACAGAGCATTCGCCAGGGGGAGACCAAGGGGTTGGTCGCTGTCGAGGAGATCGCCTTCCCCGAGTACTTCGATGCCTACCTGAACCTGGCCCTGGCCATCAAAGACATCTGCGACCTGCCCATCGAAAACGCCCGCCGTTTCCAGAAACTCGTCCGTACCGAGGAGATGCTGCGCAAGGCCAATGAAAAGCTCGGCCGGCTGGTTACCACCGACGGATTGACCGGGATCGCCAACCGGCGTTCGTTCGACCAGCACCTGGAGGTCGAGTGGAAGCGGGCCAAGCGCAACCGTCTCCCCCTGTCGCTGGTCATGATCGATATCGATCACTTCAAACGCTACAACGACCGCTGGGGCCACCCCCAGGGCGACCACTGCCTGCACAAGGTGGCCCGGACCATTCGCAAGGTGCTGGCCCGGCCGTCCGATTTCGCCGCGCGATACGGCGGGGAGGAGTTCGTGGTGATGCTGCCCGCCACCGACAGCGAGGGGGCCCACCACGTCGCCGAAAAGATCCGCCAGGCCGTCGGGGGGCTCGAGATCCCCCACCAGGATTCCCCCGTCTCCCCTTGGGTCACCCTGAGCCTGGGGGTGGCGACCTCCGCCTCCCCGGTGGACCCGGAGCGATCGCCCGCCGACCTGCTGCGCCAGGCCGATACCGCTCTCTACCAGGCCAAAGCCCAGGGCCGCAACCAGACCGTGACCCTTCCCCCCCCTTCCGGGTTTCCAGAAGTTGCGGGATCCCCGTCGCCCCATGTCTAGAAAGCTTTTTGGTTTTGACCGAAAGCTGGTTTCTACCCTGGTCATCGCGATCCTGGGCGTGCTTTGCCTTTTTCCGGAGCTCCCCCGCTGGCGAGCAGTTCCCCCCTGGGCCGCCCTTGTTTTGGGCGTCGTGGTCGCCTTGAGCCTGGGCAATCCCCACCTCCCGCAGACCCGGGCCTGGACCTCCAAACTGCTCGCCTGGTCGGTGATGGGGCTGGGTGCCGCCATGAACCTCGGGGTGGTGGCCCGGGTGGGTCTTCAGGGCCTCGGGCTGACCATGGCGGGAATCCTCCTGACGCTGCTTATGGGAAACGCCCTGGGGAATTGGCTCAAGGTGCGAAAGTCCACCGCCCTCCTGGTGAGCGTGGGGACGGCCATTTGCGGAGGAAGTGCCATCGCCGCCACCGCCGCCGTCCTGCGAGCAGACGAGGAAGACACAAGCCTGGCTCTGGCCACGGTATTCCTGCTCAATGCGGCGGCCCTGATCATTTTCCCCCTGGTGGGCCAAGCCCTCCACTTGGGCCAACGCCCTTTTGGTCTCTGGGCCGCCCTGGCCATCCACGACACCTCCAGTGTGGTGGGAGCATCCTCGGCCTACGGGGCAGAGGCCCTCCTGGTGGCCACGACCACCAAACTTGCCAGGGCCTTATGGATCGTGCCCGTTACGCTGGTGCTCGGCTATTGGGTTGCCAGGCGGAAGGGGCAGGAAACCAGCCAGCCCAAGGCCAAGCGCCCCTGGTTTATCCTGGGTTTTTTGTTGGCAGCGGCCCTCGTGACCTACTTTCCGGTGCTCCGGCCGGCAGGCGGGCTGGTTACGGCAATGGCGAAGCGTTGCCTGGTTCTCACCCTCTTCCTGCTTGGCTTGGGCCTCAGCCAAGAGGCTTTGAGAAAAGTGGGGTTTCGCCCCTTTTTTCATGGCCTCCTGCTCTGAATCATCGTGGGCTCTGCCAGCCTGGGCGCCGTGGCCAGCGGATGGATTCATTAGCCCACAGGGAGATAGCCATGAAAAAGATCGATTTCAAAAAGGTTCTCGGGCACCTTTACCTGCCGAAGGCCAGGGAAGCCTCGCTGGTCGAGGTACCGGCCATGAACTTTTTGATGGTCGACGGCCGGGGCGATCCCAACACTGCGAAAGCCTACCAGGAGGCTGTTGAGGCGCTATTCTCCGTTTCCTACGCAATCAAGTTCAAGGTGAAGAAGGCCCTGGCCATCGACTACGGTGTCTTGCCGCTGGAAGGGCTGTGGTGGGCCGATGACATGGCGGCCTTTACCGATGGTGACAAGTCCGATTGGAAGTGGACGATGATGATCATGCAGCCCGAGTTTGTTTCGGCGGCGCAGGTGCGCGACACCATCGCTGAAGTCGGAAACAAGAAGGGGCTGCCCGCGCTCACCCTGTTGCGCTTCGAGAAATTTGCCGAGGGGGAAAGCGCCCAGATCCTTCACGTGGGCCCTTTCTCCGCGGAAGGGCCGACCATCGCCAGGGTGCATGCCTTCATCGCCTCTCTGGGCGGCAAGCTGTCGGGGAAACACCACGAAATATATCTCTCCGACATCCGCAAAGCCAATCCTGCCCATTGGAAAACCGTTATCCGCCAACCGCTGCGTCGGCAAGAAAACTGAGTTCATTTCTCTCCTTGGCTCCTCAGATCAGGTCTATTGCCGAGTAAAGGCATGGTTTGCGGGGGTGGAATTGACATTTCGCCGCCATGCCGCCATAATCGCCGCGGAGGGGCGAAATGGAAATCCGCAAAAACGCTTTTCACGGCTACCTGCGGGACGGGGAGATCGAAAAATTCAATGCCGAGGTGGCCTTGATGAACCAATCGGTCGACCTGGCCGGGTGCGACCTGAGCAACCTCGACCTCAGCAAAGCCAACCTGCGCACCGCCGACCTGAGGAATTCCTATTTGAAACTGGCCGACCTGCGCGGGGTGGATCTTTCGGCGGCCCAGCTGGAAGGGGCCTCGCTCAATCACAGCCGGGTGTCGGGCGCCTATTTCCCCCGCGAATTCCACGCCTCGGAAATCCGCCTGTCGGTGGAGTACGGCACCCGCTTGCGTTCGGCCCGCTAGCTGCCCGAGGCCGCCGGATTGGAAGAGAGCAGCAGGAAACGGTCGCGTAGCGAATTCATCCGCTCCAGGTTGAGGAAATGGATGAAGTGCTTGAGCAGGCGTTTGTCGAACGAATCGGCGGCGATCATCTTTTTCAGAGCCTCGACCGGGGTCACGGCAAAGCTGTAGGGGCGGTTGGAGGTGAGGGCGTCGTAGGCGTCGACGATCTTGCACACCCGGCCCCAGTAGTCGATGCGATCTCCGGTCAACTTCTTGGGATAGCCGGTGCCGTGCACCGATTCGTGATGCTGGGCGATGATCAGGCGGGTCTGCTCGGAAATCTGGGGGTGAAACTGGGAGAGGCGGACGCCGATCTCGGGGTGTTTTTGCATCACCAGCCACTCGTTCATCGACAGCGCCCCGGGCTTTTTCAGGATCAGGTCGGGGACTTCGGCCTTGCCCAGATCGTGAAGCAAGCCTCCCAGCCCGATGTCGTGGACAAGCTGGCTTTCCTGCACCCCCGAATCGATGGCAAACCCCATCAGCAGGAGGCTGACGTTCACCGAGTGGGTGTAGGTGTAGGCGTCTTTTTCGGCGATGGTGATCATCGACTCGAACACGTCCTGGTTGTCGAGGATGAACGCGAAGCTGTCGCGGACCGATTTCTCCCACCGGGAGTAGTTGACTGGATTTTCGGGTTTCTGAAAACTCTTCTCGACGATGCTCTCGGTCACCGAATGGAGGATCCGGCTCTTCTGCGCCGGCGGGATGTGGTCCGATTGCAGCATGTGGTCGATGTTGGCCTCGTAGTACTCCAAAACCTCGCGCCGTTCTTCTTCCTCGATGAACAGGTACTCCGACCCCATGGCCAGCATGCGATCGATGTGTTCCTCGGAAATGGTTTCTCCGCCTGGTTTGTAGAGGAGGAGCTTGCCGTTTTTCTCCATGAAGATGTTGAAGGCCACCGAAGAACGCGGAATCAAATGGCGAATCTCCACCTTGAGGTGGTGTTTGAATACGTTGGACCGCTCCATGATTGTCCCCATTGTAACAAAAGCGGACAGCGGAATACAATGGGGGGGAGCCGCCCCGGGCAAAAAAACGTTTGAAATCATCCGCATGAGCCTACTTGCTCCCCTTGCGGCTACGGGGGTGGGCCTGGTCGTAAACCGAGCGGATCTGGTCGCGGGCCAGGTGGGTGTAGATTTCGGTGGTGGTGATGCTGGCATGACCCAGCATCAGCTGGATCGAGCGCAGGTCGGCCCCCCGTTCGAGCAGGTGGGTGGCGAACGAGTGGCGCAGCACGTGGGGGGTCAGGCGGTCGCCCACGCCCACCTGCCGGCCGAAGGCGGTGATGATCTTCCACAGCCCCTGGCGGGTGAACGGCCCGCCGCGGCGGGAGACGAACACGGCTTCGCTGTGCCGCTTGTCCAGCAGGGCGATCCGCCCCCGCTCCAGGTAATCGGAGAGGGAGGTGGCCGCCCGTTCGCCGAAGGGCACGATGCGCTCCTTGCTCCCCTTGCCAAACACCCGCACGAACCGCTCGCTGAGGTAGAGGCGGTCCAGCGTCAGGTCGGCGATTTCCGAGATGCGCATGCCCGTGCTGTACAACAGTTCCAGCAGGGCGCGGTCCCGCAGCCCCGCGGGGTCGGTAGCGTTCGGGGCGGCCAGCAGGGCGTCGACCTCTTCCTCGTTGAGGTAGTGGGGGAGGCGCTGCCATTTCTTGGGGAAGTCGATGCCGGTCATCGGCGAAGAGGCGAGGACCTCCTCGCGGGTGAGAAAACGGTAAAACGAACGGAGCACCGACAGCAGGTGCGCCTGCGAGGCAGAGGACAGCCCTCCCTGGCTTTGGCGGGCCAGAAACTCCAGGATCAGCGGGCTCTCGGCGGCTTGGGCGTCCAGGCCTCGCTCGCGCAGGAAGAGGGCGTACTTCTCCAACTCGCGCCGGTACGAGAGCAGGGTGTTTTTGGCCAGTCCGCGTTCGATCTCCAGGTGGGCCAGAAAGCGTCCTGGCCAGGGGTCCTGGGCGTCCCCGCTCATGGCAGGTAGGGGTTGGTGGCGATCTCGACCGCCAGGGTGGTCGACTCTCCGTGGCCGGGGAAGACCCGGGTCGTGGGGGGGAGGAGGCACAGTCGTGCCAGCGAGTCCTGCAAGCGGCGAAAGTCGCCTCCGGGCAGGTCGGTTCGCCCGACCGAACCGGCGAACAGGGTGTCTCCCGAGTACAACCGGTCGCCGATCCGCAGGGCCACCGAGCCCGGGGTGTGGCCGGGGGTGGCCAGCACCTCGACAACCAAACCGGCCAGCGTTGTTTCTTTTTCGTCGGTCAGGGGGTGATCGGTGGTGGTGGGGGGCTCCACGCCAAAATCGCCCGCCATGCTGCGATTGATTGCCGAGGACAGGACCGGCTGGTCGGCCGGGTGCAGGTAGAGGGGAACGGAAAACGCCTTCCGCAGGGGCAACTCCCCGCCCGAATGGTCCCAGTGTCCGTGGGTCAGCACGATGGCCGCGGGGGTGAGGCCCAGCCCGCGCAGGCGGGTGACGATCCGCTCTCCCTCGGCGCCGGGATCGATCACCAGGCAATCGCTGCGTCCCTCTCCCCAGACCAGGTAGCAGTTGGTCTGGAGCGCACCGACCGCCAGCACTTCGTGACGGACCGGATCAGGCGCCATACTTCTTGAATCTCCCGGCGTTGGCCATCATCAACGGCAGGATGTCCATCGAGGCGAAGCGCCCCAGGACGCCGGCGGCGCAGGTCCCTTCGCCGAACGAGGGGCGGCGGAAGGAGGCGGCACAGCAACTTTCCTTGCCCTCCCGCTCATCCGGCCCCGTCGGCGGGGGGGGGGCAAACCGCTGGTGGGCGGCTTTGATCAGGAAGGGATTGGGGTGCCAGGAGTGGGATTTCATCACCGCCGGAGTGGAGTGGTCGCCGGTGATCGCCAGCACGTCGGGGCGCAACTCCAGCAACGCGGGTAGCCAGTGGTCGAATTCCTCGATCACGTGCACCTTGGCGTCGAAGTTGCCGTCCTCGCCATACGAATCGGTTTTCTTGACGTGGACGAAGAAGAAGTCGAAGCGGTCGAAGTTCTCCTTGAGGGTGCGGAACTGGTCTTCGAGGGTCCGGCCGGTGGGCAGTATTTCCATACCCACGAGTTGGGCGAGCCCCCGGTACATCGGGTAGACGGCGATGGCGGCGGTGCGGAGGGCGAACAGGTCGTTCATCGAGGGGATCGCCGGGTACTTGGAAAACCCGCGTAGCAGGCAGGTGTTGGCCGGCATCCGCCCGACCAGCGCCGCGGTCATGTCGTCGAGAAAACGGTTGACGATGCGGGCCGTTTTTTCGGCCTGCGGCCGCTTGGCTGTGGTGTGGCGGATCGGTAGCCCGGCAGCCTCGGGGTCGGCGTCGGTCAGGGCATCGTCGAGGCCGTCGCCGCGGAGCCGGAGGACGAAGCGGTGTTCCTCGCCCGAGGTCAGCGAGATTTCCACGTCCTCGATCTGGCGGATCCGCTCGCTCAGGAAGGCGACCACCTCGCGGTTGGCGTCGGTGGGCAGGCGGCCGGCTCTGCGGTCGGTGATGATCCCGTCCTGCTGGGTGGCGAAGTTGCCGCGCACCGCCACGTCGCGGGCGGTCACCTCGACCCCCGATCCGAGGGCTTCGAGGATGCCGCGGCCGATCTCGTACTTCAGGGGGTCGTAGCCGAACAGAGAAAGGTGGGCGGGACCCGATCCCGGGGTGATGCCCACGCCGATCGGATGGGTCAACCCCAACTCGCTCTCGGCGGCGAGCAGGTCGAGGTTCGGCGTTTCGGCCGTCTCGAGCTCGGTCCGGCCTTTCAGCGGGAGGCCACCGAGGCCGTCGAGCACGACCAGCACCATCTTTTGCTCTCCGGGTTGCTGCAGTTTGCGGAACAGGTCTTCTCGGTCCATGAGTTTCTCCTCACCAGAATCGTTGGAATCGGTCTTTCTTCGCTTTGCAGATCGGGCAAGTCTCGGGGGGGCTCTCGCGGGCGCACAGGTAGCCGCACACCCTACAGTGCCAGACGGGGAGCGGCAGCGGGGCCCGCAGCGGAACGCCCGCAGCCGGCGCCGGTAGGGCGCGCAGGTTTTTGGGGGGACGTCGTTCGGGGATCGGTGCTGCGGGCTCCTCTCCGCGGGCGATCTTGCCGGCGACGTAGAGGGCGCAGTAGCACGCGTCGTGTTCGGTCAGGTCGGCATCGCGGTAGTCGCAAGGGCAGACGATGTCGAGGTCGGCCGGTTGGTTCCCCTCGGCCAGGCGGCAGGGGCAGGAAGGGTAGCCGTAGCGGCGCTCGTTTTCCAGCAAACCGGCGACCAGCTCCAGGGTGAACTGCCGGTCGGGGTTGAGGTGGTAGCCTCCGGCCTCGGCCTCGCGCTCCAGCCGGTCGGCCAGGCGGGCAACCTGCTCGTCGCTGATCGGGGGGAGGGGCTCAGACACCGAGGGCCTCGCGGATTTTTTTTTCGGCAAATCCGGTGATCACGGTGCGGTCGTCGATCACCAGGGTGGGAAAGGATCCCATCGGGTTCCAGCGAGCCAGATCCTCTTCGGCCCTGCGCGCCGATTCGCCGACCAGCTGATCGACATGGGTGTACGCGTACGCCAACCCCAGGCTGTCGAGCAGCTGTCGGGTGCGGCGGCACCAGACGCAAGTGCTCAGGGCAAACAGGACGATGTGGGCGACCTGGCGCCCTTCGATCTTGGTCAGATAGTCCATCCGGGCTCCTTTTGGGACAATCATCGCTCTTCCCCGCAGTACGGGCAGCGGTTCCTCCCGCTGGCGGGGAACGATTTGCGGCAGTTCCAGCACACGTGGTCGATCCGGGTTTCGCGGACCTGGATGCGGTGGTGGATGTCCTCCATCACCTGGTGGATGTCGGCGCTCCTGTTTTCCTGGCGGTCCAACTCGGCCAGAAATTCGCCGGCGGTCGGATAGCGGTCGCGGGCGGCGGGGGCCAGCGCCTTCATGATCACCCGGTTCAATTCCGAAGAAATTCGGTGGTTTTTGCTCTCCAGCGAGGGGAAATCGCCGGCCCTGGCGCGGTTGTAGATCTCCATCGGGTTGGCCAGCACGATGGGCGGGAAACCGGTGACCATCTCGTAGAACAGGCAGCCCGCCGAGTAGAGGTCAGAGGCGAAGACCGCCTTGCCCTCGAACTGTTCCGGGGCCATGTAGGGGGGGGAGCCGATGCGGGTGGTGGCGAACGGCTTGGCGTCATCGAGCAGGGTGGAGGTGCCGAAGTCGGTGATCTTCACCTGGTTGCCCGCCTTGGTGATCAGGATGTTGGACGGGCGGATGTCGCGGTGCAGGATGCGGTGATTATGGGCGAATTCGAGCGCCGACAGGATCTGGCGCAGGTAGTGCAGGGCGGCCGAGATGTCGAGAGTCTCCTGCTCGTCGATCATCTTTTCCAGATCGGTGCCCTCGATGTACTCCATGACCATCACGAAGATGCCGTCGATGGACTCGAGGGTCAGCAGCTTGACGATGTTGGGATGATCGAGCAGGCGGGTCTGCACGCGCCCCTCTTCGGTCATCTTCTCGAGCTGGGCAGCGTTGCGGTGGGGGATCTTGAGGGCCCGCTTCACCCGGAGCATGGTGTCTTCGGCCAGGTAGACGGTACCGAAGCCTCCGGAGCCCAGCTTTTTCTCGATCTGGTACTTGCCGAGCAGGCCGTTCAGTTCGAGCATGAGACCAGCAGGGCGGCGGCGGCGATGGCCGCGGTTTCGCTTTTGAGCAGGCAGGTGCCGATGTGGTGGCGGGAAAAACCGGCGGCGGCGATGCGCTGCCACTCCCCGGCGGTGAAATCTCCCGGCGGGCCGATCAGCAGCAGGGTGGGGCGGGGCAGGGGGTGTTGCGGCCATGGAGCGCCCGCCAGGTCGCCGGCGATGCGGGCGGCAAACGCCGGCGCTGCCGTCAGCACGTCATCCAGCGGGGACAGCGGGGCAATCCGGGTCTGCCACAGCCGCCGGTTCACCTTCAGGGCCTGTTGGGCGAGCCCTTGCCAGCGCTCTCCGGCATCGAGGGCGGTGGTGCCATCGGTCCGCTCGAAGCGGGTGGGGCGGATCTCGTCGACCCCCAGTTCGCAGAGTTTTTCCACCATCCAGTTCATGGCGTGGTGTTTCAGGGGCGGGCAGGCGACCACCACCCCCGGGGGAGGCGGAGGAACCGTTTCGACCCGCTCGATCCCGACCAGGGCGCGCCGGCTCTCCATGCGCAGGATCCGGCCGGTACCCAGCCGCCCCTGGCCGTCGACCAGCTCGATCTCCTCGCCAAGGCGGGCGCGTAGCACTGTCTTGAGGTGGTGAAACTCGCCGCCCTCGATAGGCCGGGGGGTCGCTTCGATTGGGCCCGGAACGAAAAACCGACGCAGGTGCATCAGTGGAACAGCCTCTTCTTGCGTTCGCCCGGGGCCGCATCGCGTCCCTTCTCGAGGTCGCGCAACTCCCGCAACAGGGCCTCCTCGCGGGAGGTGAGTTTGGTCGGGGTGCGTACCTGGGCGATGATCAGCAGGTCACCCCGTCCCGAGCGGTTGACCTCGCGGAACCCCTTTCCCTTGAGGCGGATGATCTGACCACTCTGGGTGCCGGCGGGGATCTTCACCTGCTCGGCATCGGCGAAGGTGACGAGGGGGATTTCGTCACCCAGGGCTGCCTGGGCGAAGGAAACGGGGACGGTCAGCAGCAGGTCGTTGCCCTGTCGCTGGTGCTTTCCGTCGTCCTCGACCCGCACCATCAGGTAGAGGTCGCCGGGGCGCCCTCCCTGGTGGCCGTCCTCCCCTTCGCCGACCACCCGCATCCGGTTGCCGCTGTCGATTCCGGGGGGGAAGGTGACCGAGAGTTTCTTTTCTTCGACGATGCGCCCCGACCCTCGGCACTTCTTGCAAGGGTGGGTGATGGTCTGGCCCGATCCGCCGCACCGGCTGCAAGGGGTGGCGATCGAGAAAAAACCCTGGGATCGGCGGACCTGGCCGGCACCGCCGCAGGCCCGGCAGGTTTCGGGCGCATGACCGGCTTCGGAGCCCGAGCCGGAACAATCGGCACAACCCTTTTCGCGTTCCACCGCCACTTCCCGGCTGACCCCGCGGTAGGCTTCCTCGATGGTCAGCGAGATCTCGATCCCCATGTCCCGCCCTTTGCGCTGCGCGCGGCCGCCTCGGGAGCCGGAGAAGAAGCTGCCGAAACCGAACAGGTCGCCCAGGATGTCGCCGAAATCGGCGAAAATGGAGTCGGAGAAGCCGAAGTCGCCGGGGCCGCCGCCGTTGCCGCGCAGCCCCTCGTGGCCGTACTGGTCGTAGATCTTGCGTTTGTCGGGGTTGCCCAGCACCGAGTAGGCCTCCGAGGCTTCCTTGAACTTCTCCTCGCTCTGGTCGTCGCCCTGGTTGTGGTCGGGGTGGTACTGCAAAGCCAGCTGCCGGTAAGCCTTCTTGATTTCGTCGGCGCCGGCGTCTTTGCCGACGCCCAGTATTTCGTAGTAATCTCGTTTCTTCATGGCGGGTTACTTGGCGAACTCGGCCAGCAGGATCTGGTTGATCCGGCCACGCAGGTTCTGCACCTTGACCAGCACCGTTTCCAGCAGGGGGACATCGCCCTCGAGCAGGGTGCGTTCGGCCCGGGCGAGCAAGGCATCGGAATCCTCGCGTTCGGCTTCGGAGAGTTTCTCGACGTAGCGGTTGTAGCACGACTGGACCGAGTTGCACTCCTCGCGCAGCAGCAGCCGGAGCTGGTTGATGCGGACCTTCTTGCGGTCCTCTTCCTCGAAGTGTTCCGATTCGTGCAGGATGCGTTCGATCTCCTGGGGGGAGAGGCCGCTGGAGGGCTGGATGCGCATGCTCTGGGAGAGACCGGTCTGCTTGTCGACCGCCGAAACGACGGCGATGCCGTTGGCGTCGATCTCGAAACTCACCTCGATCTGGGGGATGCCGCGGGGAGCCAGGGGGACCCCGACCAGGTCGAAGAAGCCCAGCGACTTGTTGGCCGAAGCGATTTCGCGCTCGCCCTGCAGGACGTGGATTTTCACCGTGGTCTGGTTGTCGGCGATGGTGGTGAAGACCATCGATTTCTTGATGGGGATGGTGGCGTTGCGCTCGATGATGCGGGTGAAGACGTCGCCTTTGGTCTCGACGCCGATCGAGAGGGGGGTGACGTCGAGCAGCAGCAGGTCGCGTACCCGGCCGCGGAGGATCTCGGACTGGATGGCCGCCCCCTGGGCCACCACCTCTTCGGGGTTGATGTCGATGGCGGGGGGTCTGCCGAAGAAAACGGCCAGCCGCTCGCCAACCATGGGCATGCGGCTCTGGCCCCCGACGAGCACCACCCGCTCCACGTCTCCCGGGGCGACCCCGATGTCTTCCAAAGCCTGGCCGATCAGGGTGATGGTGCGTCCGACCAGGTCGCCGCAAGCGGCCTCGAGTTGGGCGCGGGTGAATTTGCGCTGAAAATGGTAGTTGGTGCCATCGGCGAAGTGGTGCAGGTAGGGGATGGCCACCAGCGTCTCCTGGTTGAAGGAGAGCTCGATTTTGGCCTTTTCGGCCACCTGCATCATGCGCTGCACGATCTCGCGGTTTTCGCTCAGGTCGACCCCGGTTTCGCGCTGGGTTTCGGCAAGGATCCAGTCGCAGATGCGGGCGTCGAAGTCGCTGCCGCCGAGGAAGGTGTCGCCGAGCGACGAGACCACCTTGTACACGTCGTCGCGCACCTCGACGATCGAGATGTCGAAGGTCCCTCCGCCCAGGTCGTAGACGGCGTAGATGCCGCCGCGGGTGATCTTTTCACCGTAGGCCAGCAGGGCGGCGGTGGGCTCGTTGACGATGCGCGCCACGCTGAGCCCGGCGATTTCGCCGGCAACCTTGGTGGCCTGACGCTGGGCGTCGTTGAAAAAGGCGGGCACGGTGATGACCGCCTCGCTGACCGGCTCGCCCAGATAGGTTTCGGCAATCGACTTGAGATAGGTGAGGAACATGCCCGAGATTTCCTCGGGCGAGTGGAAGCGTTCGCCCAGTTGCACCTTGACGTCGCCGTTGTCGGCGGCAACGATCGAGAAGCTGGTCCGCTTGTGGATCTCGCGCACCTCGTCGGACTCGAATTTGCGGCCGATCAAGCGCTTGATTCCCCAAATGGGGGTGACGCCGCCGCCGGCCAACTGGCGCTTGGCCACGTTTCCGTAAATCCGTTTGCCATCGCGGCCCACCGCCACCATGGTGGGGATCACCCGGGCTCCCTCGGGGTTGGGGATGATCACCGCCTCCTTGCCCTCCATCACCGAGACGCAGGAGTTGGTGGTGCCCAGGTCGATGCCGATGGTCTTGCCCATGTTATTCGTCGTCCCGCTCGACCACGGTGTCGCGCTCGGCGGGGACGATGACCTTGGTCAGGGCGGGGCGCAACAGGCGGTCGTGGTACAGGTATCCCTTCTGGTAGACCTCGGACACGGTGGGCACCTCGACTTCGCCGGATTCCTCGCGGGCCAGGGCCTGATGGAATGTGGGGTCGAACTCTTTGCCGAGGGCTTCGATCTCCACCACCCGGTACTTCTTGAGATGGTCGGTGAATTGCCGGCGGATGATGTCCACGCCGTCGGCCAGGCCCCGGGTCTCCCCGGCGCCACTGCTCTTCAGCGCACGCTCCAGGTTGTCGAGGATGGGCAGCAGTTCGAGCAGGAAGTCGGCAAAGACGTACTTCTGGTAGTCGTCCTTCTCTTTTTTCATGCGCTTGCGGAAGTTGTCCATCTCGGCCAAGGTGCGCAGGTACTTGTCTTTGTACTCGTCCCGCTCGGCCACCAGGCCGGCGGTGGAAGGGGTGCCACCCGGAGGCTCGGGGGGCTCGGTCGGGGGGGGGGAGGCCTTGCGGGGCTCTTGAACCTCGTCGTCCGGATCGTCGGGAACGTACCCGATATCCGGCCCGTTGTCGCCTGATCCCATGGTGCATACCTCCACCTGGCGGCCGCGAAAGGGCCGTCTAATTTCTGTTTGGCAGGGTGAAAATTTTACCGCACCCCCCCGGAAATGTCAATCTGACGCGGCCCGGCGCGGGCTTGGCCTGGAGAGTGCGGAACTCATTTCCCCCCGGTTCCGTATCACCCCTGCCGATGAAGATTTCCCAAAACATCCGCAACAGCGGCCAAATGCTCCTGGTGGTGACGATCTGGGGGGTGAATTTGACCCTGGTCAAGCTCGCCCTGCGTGAACTCGCCCCCCTGCCCTACAACACCCTCCGCTTGCCCCTGGCCTCGGTGGTGCTGCTGGGCTGGTTCTGGTTCTCGGGGGGGGGCTGGCGGATCGAGCGCTGTCACTGGCCCCGCATCCTGCTGCTGTCGTTTTCGGGCTACACCGTCTACCAGTACCTGTTCATCTCGGGCATCGCCGGCACCACCGCCACCAACACCGCCATCCTGTTCGGTACCGCGCCGGTGCTGATCTCGCTGCTCAGCTCGTTTTTCAAGCAGGAGCGGATCGTCTGGACAGGCTGGTTGGGCATCTGCCTGGCCTTTCTGGGGCTCTACCTGGTGATTGCCGGCAGGCAGGGAGGTTTTTCCCTGTCGGGGGCCACCTGGAAGGGCGACCTGACCGTACTCGCAGCCGTGTTGATGTGGGCCCACTACTCGGTGTCGGCGCGCCCGCTGCTCAAGGTCTACTCGCCGCTGAAGTTCACCACCTTCACCATGAGCATCGGCTCCCTGCTGTTTCTCCCCCTGGGGCTGCCCAGCCTGACCCGGGTCGATTTTTCGGCGGTGAGCCTCGGCACCTGGGCGCTGCTGGCCTACTCGGGCATCCTGGCCCTGTCGTTGACCTTGATCCTGTGGTTCGATTCGGTGCGGCGCGTGGGCAACAGCCAGACCGCGGTCTACTCCAACTTGCAGCCGGTGATCGGCCTGCTGTTCGCCCACCTGGTGCTGGGCGAGGCCCTCACCCTCTCGCTGCTCGGCGGCGCGGCCATCATCCTGCTGGGCATCGTCCTCACCCGCAAGGGCCATCGGGCCGGCTGAGGGGCCACCTCGAAGAAACCGGTAAAAAATATTGCCACTTTAAGGGAAAAGTGGTAATATTTTTTACCAGATTTGGATCATGCAGGGGGGTGCGATGCGCGAAATCATCCGCTCACTGATCCTCGATTTCCACGAGAGTCAGCCATTTTCAGGGGTCCCACGTCATCTGGCCATCGACAGCGTTCCCGGAAAAGCGACCGTCCTGATCGGGGTTCGTCGCTGCGGGAAATCCACTTGTCTGTTCCAGATGATGGAGAAGTTGCTCGCCTCCGGGGTTTCCAGAAACAACCTCCTCTATGTGAATTTCTTTGACGACCGCCTCGCGCCCTTGCAGACGGCGGGATTGTCCTCGGTGGTGGATGCGTACTTCTCGCTTTTTCCGGAAAAGAAAAACACCGAGACGGTGTACTGCTTTTTCGATGAGATCCAGTCGATGCCACATTGGGAACCCTTCATCGACCGATTGATGCGCACCGAAAAATGTCAGGTCGTGCTGACGGGATCGTCTGCCCAACTCTTGTCGCGTGAAGTCGCCACCCAGATGCGCGGTCGCGCGCTCTCCTGGGAACTCTTCCCCTTCTCGTTTGCGGAGTACCTCGATGCGAGAGGGGTTGATCGCACGCAGCCCCTCTCCACCCGAAAGCGACTCATGGTGGAGAAGGAATTCGCGGGATTTTGGCAGGGTGGCGGGTTCCCGGAGGTGTTGGGACTCGAGCGGCAAACTCGCGTTCGCGTCCATCAGGAGTACTTTCATGCCGTATTGTTCCGGGACCTGATCGAGCGTCACGACATCGCCCATCCCAAGGCGTTGGTAGACCTGGCCCGACGGCTCGTGGACAACGTCGCCTCACTCTACTCGATCAACAGCCTTTCTGGCTACCTCAAAGCGTTGGGCCACAAGGTGCCCAAGAGTACGGTGGCGGAATACCTCCAGTGGCTGGAGGATGCCTATTTCCTTTTCACGGTCCCCCTGTTCGACACCTCGCTGGCTCGGCGTCAGGTCAATCCCAAGAAGATCTACGCCATCGACCATGCTTTGGTCACCTCGGTCTCGTCTGGAATCCAGGCGAATACGGGGCACCTGCTGGAGAATCTGGTATTCACGGCCCTGCGGCGCCACCAACCGTCCCTTTTCTACTACCGGACTCGCAACGGAGGGGAGGTGGATCTGGTCGTTCCCGACCGAGCCGGAAAACCTCGCCTCATCCAAGTGTGTGAGTCCTTGGCCAACGGAGATACCGAAAAGCGGGAAACGAGCGTCCTGTGGGATGCCATGGCCGAGACCGGGGTGGACAATGCGACTATCGTCACCCGCCGGGAAGAGCGCGAGTTGACTGGAGTGAGAGGGACGATCCGCCTGGTTCCTGCCTGGAAGTTCTTGCTGACCGAAAGTTTATGGGTGGGGGCGGAACAGGAGGTCGCACCTGCTTCGCCGTGAAGCTGAATCCCTGATCCTGTTCGGCATCGTCCTCACCCGCAAGGGAAAAGGGAAAAGTAGCAGATGGATGACCTGGAGGAGGATCGGCTCGCGGAGGGTGCTTGGCAATGGCAAGCGATTTCCGGTATGATGCGGGTTGCTTCGGGTCCCTTTTAGGGGTCCGACCCCCGGAGGTGGCCATGTCCCGTTTCGTTGCTTCGATCGGAGCCAAGGTGCTCGTCCCCGTCGCCCTCGTTTTGCTGGTGGCGGGGGGGCTTGTGTACTCCGCCGGCAAGGCGCCCTGCTCCTTGCTGACCCAGGCCGAGATCCAGGAGGCGATCGGCAAGCCGGTCGAGGCGGGCAAGCCCAACGGCGTGGTCAATGCCGCGGCCGGGTCTTCGTGCGACTACCGCATCCCCCCCTACGGCACCTTCAGCCTGCTGGTCAAGCCGCTGGGGGCGGGCGAGACCCCCGACCGCATCCTGGCCGCCTTCCAGAAACGCAAGGCCAAGGTGACCGTGGTTCCCGGGCTCGGTGACCAATCCTTTTTTCTCAACCCGGGCTACGGCATGATTCAGCTCAACTCGTTCAAGGCGGGCAGCTACCTGTTGATCACCATGATGGTGCCCGGGAGCACCGAGGATGCCGGACGGGCCATCGCGGTCCAGTTGATGAAAAAGGTGCTCGCCCGGCTGTAGAAACGGGCGAAAATCGACCCGGAATCCGGCTCAAAAGACGAGGACGCGATCTCCCCAGAGAGTCCAGTCGGTGAGTTGCTCCAGGGTGGACCGGGCGCACCCTTCGACGAGTTCCTCGTCGCCGATTCCCCTGGATTCCAGGCAGGAACCGCATACCCCCACCTCTCCTCCCCTGTTGACGATGCCAACCAACATCCGTTCGATGTTGTAGTAGCCGTTGGGAGTCTGTTGCCCCCGTTTGGCGCAGCTGGAACCATCGCCCATCAGGAAAACCCGGACCTGCTCGCCCTCGCGTTTGACCAGCGCTCCTGCCAGGCGTAGTCCGTTATAGCTACGTTCGCTACCGTAGGGAGGGTCGTTCAGAATCAACAACGTTTTGTTCATGGTAGCTCCTTCATCATCGGGCGAGGGGGCGAACAATGCGCTCACTCAAGGGTTGGTCGTTTCGACACGGTTCGTTTTTCCGCACGGAGCATTCCTGGTTTCGGTTCAACCCTGCTCTTGCTGGTGCTCGCGCTGGCCTGACGGGGCGGTGGCCAGCGGGGCTTGATCCAGCGAAACCACCACCTGACCGCCCTCCAGGGTGGCGATCACCTGCTGGCCGGAGGGCCAGTCGGCTGTTAGCGAAGCGAAGGCGATCGGCTGCAGCAGTTCGGTTTGCAGGGTGCGCATCAGGTTGCGGGCGCCGTACTCGGCAGAATATCCCGCCTTGGCCAGGTAATCGGCCACCGCTTCGGACAACACCAGTTCCTTGCCCTGCCGGGCCAGGTCGTTTCTCACCCCGCCGAGTTGGAGTTCGACGATCCGCCGCATGTCCTGGCGGGACAGATGGGAGAACACCACGATGTCGTCGATGCGGTTCAAGAATTCGGGCGAGAAGTGGCGCTTGAGCGCCTTGACCATGGCCGTGCGCGGCACGTGGATCGTCTCCTGGGCGGCGAAACCGGGGGTGACCCGCGAGAAGAGGGAAGTGCCGACGTTCGAGGTCATGACGATGGTGGTTTTGGAAAAATCGACCGAGTTGCCGCGGGCATCGGTCAAGCGGCCCGCATCTAACACCTGCAGGAAGATGTTCAGCAGCTGGCTGTCGGCCTTTTCGATCTCGTCGAGCAGGATCACCGAGTAGGGGTTTTGGCGTACCTTGTCGGTGAGCTGGTTGGAGTCGTAGTAGCCGACGTAGCCGGGGGCGGCGCCCACAAAGCGGGAATAGGTGAACCGCTCCATGTACTCCGACATGTCGATGCGGATCAGCGAATCCTGGGACCCGAACAACTCCTCGGCGAGGACCAGGGCGGTTTCGGTTTTGCCCACCCCGGTGGGGCCGACGAACAGAAAACTGCCACTGGGGCGGTTCTTCTTCACCTGCAAACCCAACCGCGCCGTGACCACGCCGTCGGCGACCCGCTCCACGGCCGTGTTTTGGCCGATGATGCGGCGCCCCATGGTCTCTTTGAGCCGGGCCAGGCGCTCCCGGAAAGAGAGGGAAAACCCGCTGCGCGGCAAGTGGGCGAAATCGGCCAGGGCCTCGAGGATGTCGTTTTCACCGATCGGCCGCCTCTCCTGCGGATCCTCCTCGCGCAGCCGGGCCTTGGCCACGCAGCGCTCCAGCAGCAGGATGGCCGAGTCGGGCAGGCGACGCTCGCGGATGCTGCGCTTGGCGTTATCGACGATCTCGTCGATCATCGGCTCGGGGACGATCACCGGCTCCTCGCCGCTGGCCGTTTCGGTGGCCAGTTCGCCCACCACCTGGCGGCACTCGGAGGTCGACAGTTCGCCGACCAGTACCCGCTGGAAGTGGCCCAGCAAGGCGTTGTCCTTTTCGAGCGAGTTCTTGTACTCTTCGTAGTCGGTGGAGGCGATCACCTGGATCGACCGGTCGCGTAAAAAAGGCTTGATGATGTTCACCAAATCGAGCGACGTGCCGCGGGCGGCCCCGGCCGACATCATCAGGTGGATGTCTTCCAGCACCAGCAGCGAGTTCTCCTGGCGGAAATCGGAAAACAGTTTGAGCGTCTTTTCCTCGAACTGCCCCCGGTACTTGGACCCGGTCAACAGGGTGACGAAATTGATCTCCTTGACCTTTTTGCCGCAGAGTGCCGAAGGAACTTCCTGGTAGAGGATGCGCCGGGCCAGTTCGCGGATCAGGGCCGTCTTGCCGGTGCCGCGGTCGCCGACCAGCAGCACGTTGCGGCGGGTGCGCGAGATCAGGATTTCCAGCATCTGTCGCACCTCGCGGTCCCGACCGACCAGGGGGCGCAGGCTCGCCGATTCGACGGTCAGGTCGAAGAAGTGCTCGTTTTTCGGCCCCTCGACTTTCGTTCGGTTGCGCTCCACCGCCTCGCGGGTTTTCTTGATCTTCTCGGTCAGGTTCCGGCCGGCCGAGATGGCCGCTGCCCGCTCGAAAAAGTTGAGCGCCAGCTCTTCCTGCCCTTCGCGGGTGGTGATGTCGCCCATGATCTCGTAGGCTTCGGCGTAGTGGGGGTAGAGGACAAGAAAGGTCGACAGGTGGCGCTTGCCTTCGGCCAGGCGGTCGAGGGCCACCAGGCTTTTCACCCGCAACAGGAGCAACAGGGGAAAGCCCAACTCGTCGAGGGGAAGCCGTTCCAGTTCGGCCAGACACCCGCCGAATTCACCGCGGTGGAAGTGGGTCATGGCCAACCCGGTGCCGGCGGCCACCTCCTGGTGGGGAGCGCCGGTCGGGTGGTGGGAGGCCATGCGGTACCAGTCGCCTAGCTGCAGGTTGGCCAGCAGGAATTCGGCCAGTCGGTCGGGAAAAGTGGGCTCCACCGAGGCCTGGGTGCCTTTCCAGGGGTCGAGGGCGAGCCACTCCAGTTCCACCCCCGAGATCAGAAAGTGGATCGAATCGTTTCGGGTGGTCAGGAAGGGGGCCAGCGGCAGGGTGATCGATTCGCCGATCAGCAGCCACTCTCCATCCACTCCCGCGGGGGGGGCAAACCGGATCCTGGCGGCCGCGATCTTGCCGTCCAGGATCTTGGCGAAGTTGTCGATCCAGAACCGGTGGTCGGCGAACAGGGCCTTGGGGTCCCGCCCCGCCGGCTCGGCCCGGTGGTGAAAGTAGTCGACCAGGTTCTCCATGACAAAACAGAAGGTCTGGCGCTCGGTTTTCGAAAAAGGCAACACCTGGGTGGCGAAGGTCTGCAGATAGGTGCCGGCGGAGCCAAGCAGGTCGGCCGGATCGCCGGTGAAAAACGTCTTGCCCTCGAAGGGGAGGAAGTTCTTGTGGCGGTGGAGGTTTTCGGCCTTGAACAGGGCGTCGAGGAGAAAGACCAGCGGAGCCAGTAGCTGGTCGGCGCTATCGCGGGAGAGGTCGCGGTGGTCGAAGGTGATTTGCGGCCAGAGGGAGGCGACCAACCGGGCCAGGTTTTCGTAGGGGATCGCTACCGCTGTCATTCGTTGCTCGCTCCCAAAAGTCAATTATAACGGTCGCCAGGCGATCTGTCAAAACGGCCTTGCCCGGAGGCCTCCCTCCGCTGGCCCCCCCTGTCGTTTGACTCGCTTTCCCGGGTTTGTTATACTTCCGCAATCCATGGGCGGTGTGCTGAATTTTATCAACCAGAACGCGTGGGTCAAGCTCCTGATCCTCGTCGGTATCGTCCTCCTGGTTCTCAAGATCGTCTACCAGGTGTTGAAGACCACCCGGGTGGCCAGCTTTCAGGATCGTTCTTTTTTCGAATCGTTTTTTTCCCTGCTGTTCAAGAAGACCTTCCAGGTCCGTGAGGCCAAGCGGGCCCAGAAGCAGAACCAGTTCCTGAAAGCCGGCCGGATCTTCGAGGAGATCGGCGAGTTCCGCAGGGCCCTGGCCGCCTACGAGGAGGGCAACGAACTCGACCTGATGGGCGAGCTCTACGAAAAGCTCAACAACGAGGCCAAAGCCATCGAGGTCTACAAGAAGAGCGGCAACGTCGACAATCTGGTCAAGCTCTACATCAAGCGCAAGAACATCGAGCAGGCAGGCCAGGTGATGGAGAACGGCAACCGTTTCCAGGAGGCGGCCGAACTCTACTACAACTACGGCCGGTTCGAAAAGGCCGCCCAGATCTACGAGAAGAAGGGCTTCTACAACAAGGCGGCCTACATCTACGAGAAGGGGGGCAACCTGCGCAAGGCGGCCCAGAACTTCGAGAAGTGGTTCATCACCAACGCCGACACCTCGATCGGCTTCAACTCGGTCAAGCAGATGGAGCAGGAACTCTTCAAGGCGGTCGAGCTCTACACCCAGCTCGGCGAACTGCCCAAGGCCTACGAGTTGCTGATCAAGTACGGCAAGTATGAGCGGGCCGCCGAAGTGGCCAAACAAATGGGCAACGACACCGTTGCCGCCAAGGATTTCGAAAAGGCGCAACAACCGCTCAAGGCCGCCGAAATCTACGAGAAACTGGGCCAGGTGAGAATCGCGTGCCAGCTTCGCGGCGAAGAGGCTTTCGCCCGCGGCTCGACCATGGAGGCGGCCGACTGGTTTCTGAAAGGGGAGGATTACACCCGCGCTGCCGAGCTGTTCGAATGGGACAAGCAGTACGCCAAGGCGGGACACTGCTACTTCATGAACCAGAATTTCCTGGCCGCGGCCGACAACTTCCTCAAAGACGGCAACGAGGAAGAGGCGGCCAAGATGTTCGAGATGGGCCGGGAGTGGCGGATGGCTGCCGACCTCTCCTTCAAGTACCAGAAGTTCCTCAAGGCCGGCGAACTCTACGAGAAGGCGGGCGACTTCTTCAAGGCGGGCATGGCCTTCGTCAAGGTCGACGACGATCGCCGTGCCCTGGCCAATTTCCAGCAGGTGCCCGCCGAATCCCCCGATTTCGCCACCGCCGTGACCCATATGGCCAGCATCTTCCTGACCAATCGCAAACCCCAGCTGGTCATCGAGAAGATCGAAAAACTCCTGGGCAGCCGCCCGATCGACAAGAACAACATCGACTGGTACTACGTGCTGGGGCAGGCCTACGAAAACGCCGGCAGTTTCAAACGGGCCTTCGAGATCTACCAGATGATCCTGACCGAGGATTATTCCTACAAGGACATCCACCAGAAGATCAAGGACGTCGAGGTCCTGATCCAGAAGTACAAAGAGATGGAGCTGATCAACGAGGACTCCAGCGAACGGTACAAGATCATCGAGAAGGTCGGCGAAGGTGGCATGGGCGTGGTTTTCAAGGCCGAGGATACCGTGCTCAAGAGGATCGTGGCCCTGAAGATCCTCAACAAGACCCTGGTCACCGACCGGCGCAACCTGGAGCGTTTCTTTTCCGAGGCTCGCTCCACCGCCTCGCTCTCCCACGCCAACATCGTCACCGTGTACGACGTGGGGCAGATCCGGGACGACTACTTCATTTCCATGGAGTTCGTCGAGGGCGAGAATTTCATGAGTTTGATCCGGCGCAAGAGCGTCTTTTCGGCATCCCAGGTGCTGTTCATCGCCATCAAGTTGTTCAAGGCCCTCGATTACTCCCACCGCAAGGGGATCATCCACCGCGACATCAAGCCCCACAACATCATGATCACCCGCGGCAAAGAGATCAAGATCATGGACTTCGGCTTGGCGGTGATCCTCGGCGACCAGAAGAAGGGCGAGTCGGGGGTGATCACCGGCACCCCCTACTACATGTCGCCCGAACAGATCCAGGGGATCCCGGTCGATCACCGGACCGATGTCTATTCTTCGGGGGCGACCATGTTCCACCTGATCACCGGACGGGTCCCTTTCAAAGGCGAGAACGTCTTCTATCAGCACCTGTTCGAAAAGCCCCCGGAGATCAAGTCGCTGCGGGCCGATATCCCTGACAAGCTGGGCCAGATCGTCGAGCGCTGCATGGAGAAGCGGCGAGAACAGCGTTTCCAGAGCGCCCTCGAAGTGCTCAACGAAATCAAGACCATCAAGGTTTGAAGACCGCCATTTCTATAGGAGAATAGCCATGGATTTTCTGCTTTCTGAAGAACAACAAGCCCTGAAGGAGGAGACGCACCGTTTCGCCGAGAAAGAGATGCGTCCCAAGGCGATCGAAGTCGACGAGAAGAACGAGTTTCCCTTCGACATCATGAAAAAAGCCTTCGAGATGGGTCTGCTGACCACCGGTATTCCCGAAAATTGCGGTGGCGCCGGGTTTGACGCCCTGACCAACGCCGTCGTTTGCGAAGAGTTGGCCTGGGGCTGCGCCGGCATGTACACCTCGATGATGGCCAACACCCTGGCCACCACCCCGATCGTGCTGTTCGGCTCCGAGGAACAGAAGAAAGAGTTTTTGCAGCCGCTGACCAGCGAGATGAGTTTCTCCTGCTTTGCCCTGACCGAGAAAGAGGCGGGCTCCGACAACGCCGCCATCCAGACCACCGCTCGCCGTGAAGGGGATTTCTACGTCATCAACGGCTCCAAGACCTTCATCACCAACGGTGGTGTCTCCAAGCTCGGCGTGGTCTTCGCCATGACCGACCGCAGCCGGGGTGCCCGGGGGCTGTCGGCTTTCATCGTCCCCATGGATTTGCCCGGAATCACCATCGGCAAACACGAAAACAAGATGGGCCATCGCGCCTCCAACACCTGCGAGCTCTACTTCGACGAAGTCAAGGTACCGGCAAAAAACATCCTGCGCCGCGAGGGGATGGGCTTCATCATCGCCATGAAGACCCTCGACTTCGCCCGCCCCGCGGTGGGCGCCGGTGGCGTCGGCGTGGCCAGGGCGGCCTACGAAGAGTCGTTGCGCTACGCCCAGGGCCGGGTGCAGTTCGGCCGACCGATTTCGGCCAACCAGGTGATCGGTTTCAAGCTGGCCGACATGGCCACCGAAATCGAAGCCGCCCGCTTGATGGTCTACCGTTCGGCCTGGATGCTCGACCACGGCATGAAGGCCTCCAAAGAGTCGGCCATGGCCAAGGTGATGGCCACCGATGTGGCCATGCGGGTTACCGTCGAGGCGGTGCAGATCTTCGGAGGCTACGGCTAC
>CAZTNO010000001.1:0-44638 GCA_964614865.1 uncultured Clostridia bacterium | reverse complement strand
TCGACCCATATGCGACGGTAGAATTCGGCGGCGCCGATTTGGTCGATCAGGCGCGGCACGTCGGGGCTCTTGCAGGTCCAGCAGGTGGCGGGCTGGGGCTGCACGGTGCGCAGGGTGGCGCGGATGTCGTCCAGGTCATGGGCGTGGCCCCGGGCCTGCGAATAATCCTTGCTGAAAGCGTAACCGGCCCACAGCGGCACCAGCAACGGGTCGCGGGCCAGCAGATCGATGGCCACCGAGCCGCCGTGTTTGGAGGCAAACCCGGTTTCCGATGTCTTGCGGAAGCTCTCGAACTGGCGGGGGAAACTCTCGCCCCAGACTTCGGCGCGGGGCTCGAATGCGGGCAGCGGACGGGCCAGCTGCAGGGTCAACACCGACTCGCTGCGGCGCTCGACGATCGAGGCGGCGAACAGACCGAGCAGGAATACCGCCGCGGCAGTGACGAAAAACAGCAGCCAGGCCAGCCATGGTTTCTTGCGGATCTGGTCGACGATGGGGATCATGGTTATCTCCTGGTGGACATCGGTTTTCGGACGGGCCCGGGCTCGCGGGAAACGGGGAGCAACGGCGGCAAACCGGGTAGCCGCGCGTTCGGCGTCATGGCCAGGCTCACCGCCCGGCCGTGGGGAGTTTCGCGATGGCAGTCCCAGCAGACGCGCCCCCCCGTGGTCAGCGAGTTCATCGAGCGGCCGCCGCGCACGGCGATCGGCGTCACCCGCGACTGGTGGCAGCGCACGCAGTTTTCCTGGACCACCTGACGCCCCGCTGCGCGGATCTGCAGCGTCTGCGGCTCCAGCCTCCAGGTGAACACCCAGGAGTGGCGGAGGCCGTCGGTGGCCTTGAAGGCGAACTTGCGCAGCACCGAATCGTGGGGGACGTGGCAGTCGTTGCAGGTGGTGTCGCGACCGTGGGCGCTGGCCCGCCAGGTGGCGTAGGCCGGACGCATGACGTGGCAATTCAGACAGGTTTCGGGACGATCGGAGAGATAGGATGGCGCCCGGGCCATGTGCACCACCGCGGCGCCCAGACCGGCAAAAACCGCGATCAGCAATACAACCGGTAGCCGCCAGGCCGGGGGAGGGAAAAACCAGCGCACCAGCTGAACGAGAAGTGAAAGGAGCGATCGATCGGTTTTGGCCATGGTTGCCTATATTGTACCGCTACCCGGGGCAAATTTCCATCCGATCAGGAATCGCTCCCCTCGCCGGAATCCAATTTGCCCGCCTTGCGCTGCAGGCGGACCAGCCTCTTTTCCAGATCGGCGCGGACGGGGCCTGGCAGGTCGCTCTTCCCCAGAGCCTGCTCGACCATCGCCAATGCCTCCCCCACCCGCCCCTGGCGGTGCTCCAGGTGAATCGAGAGCTCGCGCCAGGCCCCGGGATCACCGCAGGCCGCCAGGGCATGCCACAGCTCCTGGGCATCCTCGAACAGCTTGCGCCGCTTGGCCATCAGGGCCAGCCGTTTCACCGCCCGGGCCACCACCTCGTTCCTCCCCCCGCTCTCGCGCACCGTGCGGTACAGCGCTTCGGCCTCGGTTTCGGCGCCGTTGCGCTCATGCAAAGTGCCAAGGCCGAGGATTTCCCCCTCGTCGCGGGTCAGCGAGAAATCGTCGAGGTAGCGCACGGCCAGCAGCAGCAGCGCCGCCAGCCCGAGCAAATCGAGCGCGTTGTGCTCGATCACCGGCTCGATCAGCGAGAAGAGGCCGCTGCGCAAAAAGCTGTTGAACAGCACCGGCACCTCGGCGCCGTCGATATCCTCGCTTCGGGAGAGCCCCAGCAATCGCTCGCCGAGGTAGCCCAGGCTGCGCGACTCGTAGGTGTGGCGCCAGATCAACCGGGCGGGAAACAGAAAATCGAGATGCGGCCGCGACAGCAACGGAAACGGCCTTCGCATCAGGATGGAGCGGCTCTCCATCAACGGGAAATCGAACGAGCGGCCGTTGTAGGTGACGGTGGCGGCGAAGTCGTGGGCGGCCAGGAATTCGCCTACCGCGGCCAGCATCTCCTCCTCGTGGTCCAGTTCCTTGAGGGTGAAGACCTTGGCCGAAAACACCGCGCCGTCGAGAAAGCCGAAGCCGAGCATGAACGGGATGGTACCGGTGCCCCCGGAGAGGCCGGTGGTCTCGGTGTCGAAGAAGACCAGGCGCTCCGCGGGCAGGGCGAAGCGGTCATCGCCGGCGATTTTCGCCAGCCCCAGCGGGCTGACCTGCTGCCACTCGCGCAGGCAGACGGCGCCATAGCGGGCGGACAGGTCGTAGGTGAAATCGCTGACCACGAACGGTTCGCCACCGCTCCGCTGCCCACGAGGGAGGTCCCGTTTTGTCGGCAGACTGGGGGAATCGGGGGCAAAAGGTGGCCGCGGCGCCGGGGCGGAAACGGGAGCCGTGGGCACCACCGGGGGGCGGTTCTTCAGCTGTCTTTCGACCAACTTTTGCAGCCGCTCGCGGGTCGATCCGGGGCGTGCGCCCGGCTCCGGGGCCTCCTTTTCGGGAGGAGTAGCGGCGGGGGGGGGATCATTGGCGGGAGCCTGCGGGCGGACGGGGATGGCCTCGGCCAGGCGGTCCTTGAGTTTGCGCATGGGCTAGGTGTACCACAAACCCCGGCGCCTTGGCAAACGGAGCCCCCCGCGGATCAGGCGTACTGCCGCAAGACTGCCTTGACCCGACCGATGATGCGCAACTCGTCGCGCCGCATCGGCTGGAACTCGGGGTTTTCCGGCACCAGCCAGTACACCCCCGCCTCGATCTTCAAGCGCTTCAGGGTGATCTCGTTGTCGTCGAGGGCGGCGACCACCATGTCGCCCGAATCAGCTCGCGGGGTCATCTCGATGACCACGATGTCGCCGTCGCCGATGTAGGCGTCGCGCATGCTGTCCCCGCGCACCTTGAGGGCGGCCATGCCGGAGCGCCTGGGCACCAGCCAGTCGGGGACGTCGATCTCGGGCCCCAGGTACTCGAACACCTCCTGGGGGTGGCCGGCGGGCACCGTCCCCACCAGCGGGATCGAGATCGTGCCGGTGGAAACGGGCGGCGGGGCAGGCGCGATCCGCCCCCCCTCCTTGACCAGCAACCCCTCGGCGATCAGGTGGGCGACGTGGCGATGGACCGTCGCCGGCGAGCGCAGCCCCGCCTCGCGGGCCACATCGCGCAGCGAGGGGGCGCCGCCAACTCGGGTCCACAACCCGCGGATGGCATCGAGAATCCGTTTCTGCTTGGGCGTGATCATGCTTTCCGCCTCCGTTCGCATATCGTTCGCATAGATAGTAACGGCCCCGCTCGCCTTTGTCAATGGCACCCGAAAGGTTTTTTTTGGGCCGCGACCCATTTTTGCCGCAGAACGGACCGGCAACCGCCCAGCGGCGACTCAGTCACCCCTCCCTGCGCCAGCCCGAAGGGAATCTGGGGCAGCAACGACTAGGGAACCGGCTCGCGGCCACCCCCTCTCCGGTTGTCAGATCCGCCGCAGGGGCGTATAATCCAGGCATCCATCGGAGGAAGTGATGAAGAGCCGATTCCTTTCGCCAAGGCGGATTCTCCCCGCCATTCTGGGGCTGGCTTTCCTGCTGTCCATACCATTCTGCAAGGCGGCCGAGGAAGAGGTCCTGGATCCCGATCCGACCGCCATCAGCCCGTCGTTTGGCGACAACACCGGAACGGTGACCGTGACCGTGTCAGGCAGCGGCTTCCGCAGCGGCGCCGACCTGCAATTGATCGTGCGCACGGGAACGGCCGGATTTGTGCATGCCTCCAACGTCAGGGTGACCGGGGAGACGACCGTCACCGGCACCTTCGACCTGACCGGACGCCAGACAGGCTGGAACGACCTGGTGGTCACCAACCCCGACGGAAAGCTGGGCGCGTTGCGTGACGGATTCAAGGTCAGCCAGCCCACCATGTTATTCGTCGCTGGAGGCTCCAGCAAGACCGTACCTGTCTTCAACGCCGCCAACACGCTGTCGGGTTCGGTAACGCCGAACCGGAAACTGACCACTCCTGCTTTCGGCTTTCCTCAGGACATCAGTTTGGATTCGAGCCGCCAGCTGCTCTACGTGACCAACGCCGTCCCGGGCAAGGTGACGGTTTTCACCCATCCGGGAAGCGCGGACGGGACCGACCCGCCTTCCTGGGAAATTCGCAATTCATCGTACCCGGGCTGGTGGTGTTCGGCCGCTCTCGACGAGGGAAGAGACCAACTGTATGTCATCGATGCCGACCAGGGGGTTGTCCTCGTCTTCGGCAACGTCTCCACGCAAAACTCGAACAACGGAGCGGATGTGGCTCCCAGCCGGATCCTTTCGGGCCCGGCGTTCAAACACGTCCTGAGTCTGAGCTACGACGCCGGCAACGACCGGCTTTTCGTGGGTTGCGCGGGCGATTCGAGTTCGGTCATTCACGTGATCGACGCCGCCAGTGGCAAGAACGGCCCCACCACTCCGGACCGGTCCATCACCGGGCCGCTCTTCTTCGCCGCCCGGCTTTACGACATCTGGATCGACGGCAGGAGCGACCGCCTCTACGTCGCGGCGTACCATCACAAACAGCTCCTCTGCTATGACCATGCCGCCACCGCCAACGGGGACACGACGCCGGCGGCGGTCATCCCCTTTCCCGGCTATCCGCAGGGGCTGTGGTACGACCCGCTGCGCGACCTCCTGTACGTTTCGTATGCCGAGTATCTAAACGCTTATCCCGTCACCTGGCCCATTCCCGGGGGGATCTGCGTCTTTGCCGATGCCAAGAACCTGACCTCCTCCTCGGCTCCGGCGCGCATCCTCACCGGTCTGACCGACCCCCGCAGCCTCTGGGGCAGCAACGACTAGCGGTCAGTCGGGCAGTTCGAGCTTCCCCCGCAGCACGGTGATTGCCTGGCCGGCGATCACCACCCGTTCTTCGGCAAGTTTCAGGCGCAGCTGGCCGCCGCGAACCGAGAGTTGCCGGGCGAAAAACTCGGTTTTCCCAAGCTTCCCCGCCCAGAAGGGGACCAGCGAGCAGTGGGAAGAGCCGGTCACCGGATCCTCGTCGACGCCGACGGCCGGGGCGAAGAAGCGCGAGACGAAGTCGATCCCCCGCTCCGCGCCGCGTGCGGTGACGATCACCCCGTGTTCGGTGAGCCGCCCCAGGGCGGGCAAGTCGGGGGCCAGGCGCCGCACCGTCTCTGGGTCTTCCACCTCCACCAGCAAGTTGTCCGCCGTCTTCCAGGTGGAGACGGCCTCGCAGCCCAGCGCCCGCAGGACCGCACCATCGGGAGAGGCCAGGGTGGACTTGCGGGCCGGGAAGTCGAGCTCGATCCAGTCGCCGTCGCGCCGGGCCGAGAGCCTTCCGGAGCGGGTCTCGAAGATTGCGGGTTGTTCCGGCGGCAGGAACCCCTCGCTCCACAGCACGTGGCAGGAGGCCAGGGTGGCGTGGCCGCACAGGTCGACCTCCACCCGCGGAGTGAACCAGCGCAGCCGGTACCCCGAGCCTTCCGCGACCAGGAAGGCGGTCTCCGACAGGTTCATCTCGGCGGCGACCTGCCGCATCCGCGCCTCGGAAAGTGGCTTCCCCGGCAGGCAGACGGCGGCGGGGTTGCCGGCAAACGGTTCCCCGGTGAAGGCGTCGACGATCCACAGCGGTACGGTCATTCTGGGCCTCCGGAAAAGGATTTGTATCACGCTGGAGGAGCCAGGGCAAGCGCCCCCTTCCCTCCTGGCAGCGACTGTGCTAGAATCGTTGCCGTGAATATCCGCCCCACCGCATCGTTCTGGATGTGTATGTGAGGCCCGGATAGCCGCCAGCCCCTGACCGGGCGAACGGATATTCGGGCGCGCCACCCCCTTTTTTCGAGAATCCAGGAAAAGGAGCATACCCATGTCCAGAACGGTATCCGAAATCAACGAACGGATCATTCAAAAAACGGTGCGCGTGCTGCGCGCCGACGAGATGACGAAACTGGTGCGCGAGGCGGGCCCCGCGGAGGCCTACCGGCAGGTCGACGTAGTCACCACCGGGACCTTCGGCGCCATGTGCTCGTCGGGCGTCTTCCTCAACGTGGGCCACAGCGAGCCGCCGCAGAAGATGTCCCGCATGGTGTTCAACGGGGTCGAGGCCCACGGCGGGGTGGCCGCGGTCGACGCCTACCTGGGGGCCACCCAGGAGGCCCGGGGCAACCCCGGCTACGGCGGCGCCCACGTGATCGAGGACCTGCTGGCCGGCCGGGAGGTGGTGCTACGGGCGGTCTCCCGCGGCACCGACTGCTACCCCCGCAAGCGGCTTTTCACCCGCATCGCCCTGGAAGACCTCAACTTCGCCGTGCTGTGCAACCCGCGCAACGGCTACCAGCGCTACAACGCCGCCACCAACTCGGGACCGCGCACCCTGCGCACCTACATGGGACGGCTGCTGCCGAACCTGGCTGGCGTCACCTACTCGGGGGCGGGAGAGCTCTCGCCGCTGCAAAACGACCCGTCGTACCGCACCATCGGCATCGGCACCCGCATCCTGCTCGGCGGAGGCGAAGGCTACGTCACCGGCCCCGGCTCGCAGCACAACCCGGCGGCAGGCTTCGGCACCCTGATGGTGCAGGGGGACCTGCGCGGCATGTCGACCGATTTCCTGCGGGCGGCCTGCTTCCAGGGCTACGGGGTCACCCTCTACGTGGGCCTGGGCATCCCCATCCCCATCCTGGACGAGCAGATGGCCGCCAGCACCGGCATCGCCGATGGCGATATCGTCACCGGGCTGCTGGACTACGGCGTGCCGTCGCGCGAGCGCCCGCTGCTGCGCACCGTGACCTACCAGGAACTGCGCAGCGGCGAGATCGAGGTGAATGGCCGCCTGGCCAAAACCTCCTCGCTGTCCAGCCAGCGGGGCGCCCGCAGGGTGGCAGACGAGTTGCGCCGGCAAATCGAGCAGGGCGGATTCCTGCTCACCCAAGCGGTGGCCCCCCTGCCCACCCAGGCCCAGGTACGTCCCCTGACGGTGCGCCCGCCGCGGAGGGAAAAATGAAACGCCACCACCTGGAAATCGGATCGACATTCGCCACGGTGATCGCCGGCGACCGCTTCGTGCCGGCGGCGATCGCCGCCATCACCGATCAGGACCGCCTGCTACGGGAGTACATCTCCTCCCGGCCCGAGTTCCTCGACGCGCTGGTCCCCATCCCGGTCGCAAAGGGCGCCCCGCCGATCGTTTGCCTAATGGCCCGTGCCGCCCGCCGGGCCGGCGTCGGCCCGATGGCAGCGGTTGCTGGAGCGATCGCCGAATCGGCCCTGCGAGCGATGATCGCCGCCGGGGCAGACCACGCCATCGTCGACAACGGGGGCGATATCGCCTTGTGGCTCAGTCGCCCCGTACCGGTCGGCCTCTTCGCCGGCGATTCGCCGGTGCGCGACCTGGCCTTGCTCTTCCCCCCCGCCCCTCGCATCCGCTCGGTCTGCACCTCGTCGGGGACGGTCGGCCACTCGCTGAGCTTCGGTTGCGCCGACGCTGCCACGGTGGTGGCGGGCGACGCCGCCCTGGCCGACGCGGTGGCCACCGCCCTGGGCAATGCGGTTCGCAGCCACGATCCAGCGGAGATCTCCCGGGCCATGCCCCCGCTGTTGCTGGCGGGCATCGAGGGGTTGCTGGTGATCGCCGGAGGTCACCTGCTCACCCTGGGCGCCCTGCCCGAACTGATCCGCGTCCCGGTAGACCCCCGGCGGATCGCCCGTAAAATCCAGGGAGTCGCCTCATGAACCGCCTACCCGTCGCCGTTTTGGGAGCCACCGGGCTGGTCGGCCAACGATTCGTCGAGCGGCTCGCAGACCATCCCTATTTCGAACCGGTAGCCCTCGTCGCCTCGGAACGCTCGCGGGGCCTCCCCTACCGCCAGAGGGTGATCTGGTCACTCGATGGCGAAATCCCGCCGCCAGTATCCGACCTGCCACTGCTTGCCGCAGACCCCCGGGAATTAATCAAACGGGGGGTGCGGGGGGTTTTCTCGGCCCTGCCCGGGCCGCTGGCTGCCCCGCTGGAACGGGAGTGCCGGGCGCTTGGCATGGCCGTCTTCACCAACGCCGGCCCGCTGCGCATGGAGGAGGACATCCCGATCGTGGTCGCCGAGGTGAATCCTGACCACCTGGAGCTGGCCCAAAGGCAGCAGGAGCGGCACGGCGGCTTTATCGTCGCCGGCCCCAACTGCTCGACCTCGGGGCTGGTGCTGGCCCTGCGGCCGCTGGCCGCCCGCGGGGGGCTTTGCGGAGTATCGGTGACCACCCAGCAGGCCGTCTCGGGGGCGGGGAGGCGGGGGCTTCCCGCCCTCGATATCCTGGGCACGGTGATCCCCTGGATTGCCGGTGAGGAAGAGAAGATCGGGCGGGAAACCAAAAAGATCCTCGGCACCGTCACCGAGGCGGGCATCGCCCCCCGCCCGCTCGAGATCCAGGCCACCTGCACCCGGGTGGCGGTACGGGAGGGGCATCTGGAGTGTGTCGATCTCGAATTCGCCGAAGAGGTGGAGATCGACTCGCTCCGCCAGGAGCTGGAGGATTTTTGCGGCCTGCCCCAGAAACTGGGGTTGCCCTCGGCGCCGCCCTGCCCCCTGATCGTCCGAAACGAAACCGACCGGCCCCAGCCGGGGCGCGATGCCCAGGCCGGTGGTCCGGGACGGGGGGCCGGCATGGCGGTGACCATCGGCCGGCTACGCCAGGGAGCTGGACCACGCCGCGTCCAACTGGTGCTGCTGGTGCACAACACCGTGCGCGGCGCCGCCGGCGGCTGCCTGCTCAACGCCGAACTGGCCTTCGCCCTGGGGCTGCTCAAAGGGGACACCCCGTGAACGCCCCCGCCGGCAAGGTCATGAAATTCGGCGGCAGTTGCCTGGCAGGCGGCCCCGCGATGCGACGCATCGCCACCATCGTCGGCAAGGAACCCCTTTCCCCGGCGCTGGTGGTGTCGGCTTTGCCCGGGGTCACCGATCAGCTGCTCGAAGCGGCAAAAGAAGCTGCCCACCAGAAACCGCAGGTGACAGCCGACCGGGCAGCCGATTTGACCGCAAAACACCTGGAATTGGCCAGGCAAATCACCGGCCAGCCCGGGTTACTGGCCCGGCTCGAACGGTCGATCCGGGCGCTGGGACAAAGGCTGGAACGGGCGCTGCTGGCGGTCACTTTGGGCGAAGAGATCACCTCCGGGTTGCGGGCGATGGTCGTCAGCATCGGCGAACGCTGGTCAGCAAGGCTGATGGCGGCCGCCCTGGAGGAGGGGGGGCTCGCCGCCCTCGCGGTGGACACCGACCGCGTGCTGGTGACCCGGGACGATACCCGGGAGGATGCCGGAGTCGACCTGCCGGCCAGCCGGCGCCGGGCTCGAGCGGCCTGGCAGTCGTGCCGGCGGCAAGGGAAGATCCCGGTGTTCACCGGTTTCTTCGGGGCCACTCCCGAAGGGCGGGTGGCCACCTTCGGCCGCAACGGCTCGGACTACAGCGCGGCGGTACTGGCCGTGCTGCTCGGGGCCAGTGAACTGGAGATCTGGAAGGACGTGGCCGGGTTCGCCTCCGCCGATCCGAAAAGAATCGCCGGCGCCCGCCCCCTGCCCCGCCTCTCGTTTGCCGAGGCGGCCGAGCTCGCCTACTTCGGGGCCGCCATCCTGCACCCGCGTACCCTGGAGCCCCTGGCCGGCCTGGGGGTCCGGGTGCGGCTGCGTCCCATCGACGATCCCGACCACGCCGGCACCCGGGTCGAACCGGGAAAGAGTTCCGGGGAACCCGGCATCAAGGGGGTCACCATCGACGCGGAGATCGCCGTGCTGCGGGTCGAAGGGCCGGCGGTCGGCATCCGCCCCGGGGTGATCGGCCGCATCGGCGATGCTTTGGCCGCCGCCGGGGTCAACATCCACTCGGTGCTGACGTCGCAGACCAGTATCAACTTGCTGGTGGCCCGGGACGACACAAAAAAAGGCCTCGCCGCCCTGGAAAAAATCGTGGAGCAACGCCTCGAGCGGATCTCGGCCCGGAGAGACCTGAGCCTGCTGGCAGTGGTCGGCGAGGGGATGCCCTCGCTGCGGGGAGCGGCGGGACGGATCTTTTCGGCCGTGTCGCAGGCCGGGGTGAACGTCGAGATGATCGTCTCGGGCGCTTCGAACGTCGCCACTTACTTTCTGGTGGCAGATGGCGATGCGAACCGGGCGCTTGCCGCTTTGCACCGGGAATTGTTTCCCTGACGAGATACCGCCCCGGTCAGAACCACTTCTTGCGCCGGAAGAGGAACAGCATGCCGCCGGCCAGCACGGCCATCACCCCCCAGAGGGCCGGGTAGCCCCAGCGCCAATGCAGCTCGGGAAAGAAGTCGAAGTTCATGCCGTAAATCCCGGCCAGGAAGGTCAGCGGGATGAAGATGGTGGAGATCACCGTCAGCACCTTCATCACCTGATTCATGCGGTTGCTGATCGACGACAGGTAGATGTCGAGAAGCGAGGAGAGCATCTCCCGGCCCGATTCGATGCCGTCCATGATCTGGATCACGTGGTCGTAGACGTCGCGGAAAAAGATCTGCGTTTCCGAAGAGATCAGCAGCGATTCGCGCCGCTCCAGTCGGGACAGGACTTCGCGCAACGGCCAGACCACCCGGCGCAGGTGGATCAGGTCGCGCTTCAACCGGTGGATCCGCTGCACGGCCTCGGGGCCGGGTCCGGCGACGATCTCGTCTTCGAGCGCCTCGATCTCCTCGCCAAGCCCCTCCAGCACTTCGAAGTAGTCGTCGACGATGCTGTCGAGCAGGGCGTAGAGCAGGTAGTCGGACCCCATCTGGCGGATCCGCCCCCGCCCCCCCTCGATCCGTTTGCGCACCGCGCCGAACGGGTCGCCCGCCACCCCTTCCTGGATCGAGATGACCTGCTGTTCGCCCAGGATCAGGCTCAGCTGTTCACTCAGCGGCCGTCCCCCCCCCTTGTCGGGGCGGACCATCTTGACCACCACGTAGAGGTACTTCTCCAGATCGTCGATCTTGGGGCGCTGTTCGGTGGTCAGGATGTCCTCGAGCACCAGCGGGTGGATGGCGTACCGCTGGCCGAGTTTCTCGAGGAACTTGGCGTCGCCGATCCCCTCGATGTCGATCCAGCGGATCCCGGGGGTTTCGGCCAGGGCGAAGAGGGCGCCGGCTTTGGCGAGGCGATGCACGGCAAACGCCTCCTCGTGGTAGTCGGTCACCGTCACTTCGGGGGGGCGCGCATCGTCCCGCCCGACGTAGATCAGCGAGCCCGGCGATTGCCCCCGCTTGTGGGAACGGTGGTGACGACGGCTCATCCTTTCACCGTGCCACGCACCTTGACGTAGATCACCTTGTCATCGCCGGGGGCGTAGAAGTCTGCCAGGCGGGCCGCCTCGGCATAGCCGGAGGCCAGGTAGAAAGAGCGGGTCGGCAGGTAGTGGTCCGAGGAGGAGGTCTCCACCCAGATCGCCCGCCCCCCTTGCCGCCAGATCGCCTCTTCGGTTTTGCCGATCAGTTTTTTGCCGATGCCGGTACCGCGGGCGTCCCGGTGCACCGCGATCCAGTAGAAGTCGTAGCTGCCCGAGGTGCAGGCGATGGGGCCGTAGCAGGTGTAGCCGAGTGGGTGGCCGTCCCGTTCGGCAAACAGGAAGTGGTAGCCGCTCGCCTCGCCTTTGGCCAGCCGCTCCTCGACCAGTTCGACCGCCACGGCGACCTCGTAGTCGTGGAAAAAGCCGGTGGATTCGACGATCTGGCCAACAACCGCGGGGTCGCTCGCCCTCACCTGGTCGCGAAAGGTCATGGTTCCTCCCCGATTCTCATTTCTTCCTCATTATTGGACAAGCCTGCGAATTCGTCAAGGAGCACTCGGGGCCCGGCCGGAATCAGGCCATATTGCGATCCACGGTGATCAGGGTGGAGCGGGAGGGGTGGCGGAGCCGGAGCTGCCGGTCGATCTCGCCGATGAGTTGTTCCTGCCCCGCCCGGTCCAGCACGCAATCGGAGGTCAGGACGATGTCGAACAGCAGTTTCTGTTCTTCGCCGTGTCCGGCGATGCGCACATCGTGAGTCGATTCCACCCCCGGGAAATGCTGCAAAATGGCAGCCAGCTCCTCGCGGGCGGCGACCAGTTCCACCGAGTCGGGATTCACCGGGTCCATGTGCAACACGATGTCCACCTGAAACAACTCTTCCAGCTCCCGTTCCACATGATCGATGGCCTCGTGCAACTCGCTGGCGGGAAGGCCGGCAGGGACCTCGGCGTGGGCCGAAGCGAAACACCTCCCCGGCCCGTAGGAGTGGACGATCAGGTCGTGGACCCCCTGGATCGGAGGATGGGAGAGGATCGTCTGGCGGATCTCGCGGACCAGCTCGGGGTCGGGGGTGGTACCGAGCAGCGGGGCCATCGTCTCGCGGACGATGCGAAACCCCGAGTAGAGGATCAGGCCGGCGACCACCATGCCGATATAGCCATCTGCTGGAAAGCGGGTGAAGCGCGGCAGCAGCAGGCTCAAGGCAATACTGGCCGTGACCGCCACGTCGCTGAACGAGTCGAGGGCGGCTGCGCGCAGGGTGCCCGAGCCGATCCGCCGGGCCGCGGCAGTGTAGTAGAGCCCCAGGCCGACCTTGACCACGATCGAGCCCCCCATCAACCCCAGCACCCAGGGCGAAAAGGGGATCGCGACCGGGCTGAGGATCCGCAAAAAGGAACTCTTGACGAACTGCACCCCCACCGCCATCACCAGGAAGGCCAGGGTCAGGGCGGCGATGTACTCGACCCGGCCGTGGCCGAAAGGGTGCTCCCGGTCGGCCGGTTTTCCCGCCCAACGAAAGCTGACCAGGGTGATCAGCGAGGAGAAGGAATCGGTCAGGTTGTTGACCCCGTCGGCAATCACCGCCAGGCTGTCGATGAGCAGCCCGGCAACGAGCTTGCCGCCGCCCAGCAAAAGGTTGACGGCAACGCCGACCCCCCCCCGCCCGGCGCCCGGTGTCCAACCTTTCCTGTTCGTCGGCTTTGCGGGGCACGGTCGCTGTCTTGGCCATCGGCGGCTCTCCTCGATCGCCCGTCGGGGCGGGCATCTCGCCGGCTATTGTACCACGAAGGAAGATTTGCGGAACGGATCCCTCCCGAGCAAAACACCCGGAACTTTCCCGCCTTTTGGGCGTATCAACCGGATGATGGCTGTCCGACAAGGAGTCTGTTGAAAATGAAGCAAATCCTCCTGCTGCTTGGCCTGTCCGGCTTCGTGTTTTTCTCGCTCGCCCCCGCTGCGGATCGTATTCTCCCCCTGGCCAACGCCGGGTTCGAAACGCCCGGGAGTGGCCCCCTGCCCGCGGCATGGCAGGTCGCCGGCGACCGCTCCGGCCAGGTGGGGCTCGCCCCCCGGGCCCACAGCGGCCAGGCCAGCCTGGCCATCGAGCACCGCGAATGGACGAGTTCGACGGTGGCTTCTGCCGAGGTCTCGCTGGAGGTGGGGCGGCTCTACCGCCTGAGCGGCTGGGTCCGCACCGCGGGCGCCGAAACCCGCGAGATCGACCGCTATCCGACGCCGGTTTCCGCCACCCTGACCATGCAGTCCTTCCCCTTCACCAACCACGCCCCGTCATGCGGAGCCGACACCGACTGGAAACGGGTCGAAACCCTGTTCATCGCCACCACCGCCCGGGACCGGGTGCAGCTCCACCTGGGGCTGAACGGCCCCGCCCGGGGCTCCGTCTGGTTCGACGACATCGCCCTGGAGGAGGTCGAGGACATCACCGCCCTCATTCCGGCAGAAACGGTCCGCTGGCACGGCCCCGCCTTTCGCTTCGCCGATCAGGGCTGGACCTTCGTCCACATCGAGGGCAAACCCTATGACCGGGGAGTCCAGTACGGGTCTCTGATGGCCGAGGAGATCGTCGCCTTCATCGACAAGATCGCCTTCCAGCACAACGGAGACAAGCCTGGCGATGGCTGGCAGAACCGCCGCGTCCTGGCCGACGCCCTGATGCTGCGGCTGTTCGACCCCGAGTACCTGGAAGAGATGCGCGGCATCGCCGACGGGGTGACCCGCCGCAACCAGGCTCCCCGCTGCAAGAGCGGCCCGGTCGACCTGCTCGACATCGTCACCCTGAACGCCGGCATCGACGTGGACTACGTGGCCTCGGCCCTGCCCCGCACCCCCCATGCCCTGAGCGGACAGAACTTCTTCAAAGCCGAAGACGACCTGAAGGTGCCCGACCGTCTGCACAAGTGCTCCGGTTTTTTGGCCACCGGCAAGGCCACCCGCTCGGGAGAGATCGTCATGGGCCAGATCTTCATGTGGGGCGGCTATACCGGGGTGGATTGGAAAGTGATCTGCGATGTCGAGCCCGACCGGGGCCACCGGCTGGTCTACCAGACCTTCCCGGGCGGCATCCACTCGGGTTCGGATTTCTACCAGAACGACGCAGGCATCATGATCGGCGAAACCACGGTAATGCAGACCGGCTTCGATTCCAGCGGCACCCCCCAGGCCAACCGAATCCGCCGGGCAGCTCAGTACGCATCCTCGATCGACGAGGTCACCCGCATCCTCACCGAACAGAACAACGGCCTCTACACCAACGACTGGCTGATCGGCGATGCCAAGACCGACGAGATCGCCATCCTGCTGCTGGGCACGAAAAAACACAAGCTGTGGCGCAGCAAAAACAACGATTTCCCCGGCGGCACCGACGGGTTCCTGTGGAGCGTCAACAATGCCAAGGACGCCGAAGTGCGCAAAGAGTACGCCACCAGCCCGCTCAACGCCCCCTTCGATCTGACCTTCAGCCCGTCCAACCGCGACCTGGCTTTCTTCGAGTACTACCGCCAGTTTCGCGGCCGCATCGACACCGACAACGCCGCCGAGCTCTGGGCCTCCTCGCCGATCAACCGGCCGCACGCCTGCGACGGCAAGATCACCACCTCGGAGATGGCACGGAAGATGGTGTTCATGGCCCACTTCGGCAAGGTGACCCTGCGCGAGAAATTTCCCGGCCGGAGCGGCCGCCTGATACCCGATCACCCCGACGCCACCCCCCACCTGACCCTGGGCTACACCGTTTTCAGCCCGCAGTTCATCACCGCCAAGCTCAAGGCGCTCAAAGCAGCCACCGAGGAAACCCGCAAGCCGGCCCCACCCCCCGACACCTCGACCTGCGCCGATTTCTTCCGCTTCGACCGGCGAGCCCTCTGGCAAAACACGGTCTATCCCGCCTCCGACCGGGAAAACTGGTTTGTCTCGGCCACCGCCGCCTACTGGAACATATTGAACAACCTGCCCGCGGGAACGGCGGCCCTCCCCTCGCTGACCGAAACCTGGAACGAACAGACCAACCGCATGCTCTACCTGGCGAGCCGCGAAGGCCCGGTGAAGCCGATCGAGGCCAGCCGTCGCTACGACCGCTACGGCTCTTACCAGCTTCCGCGCATCCGCGGCACCTTCCTGCTCCACCAGTTGCGACTCTTTCTGGGCAATTCCCTCTTTGCCAAGGTTATGGCCGAAGCGCACCGGAGCTTTGCCGGCAAACCGGTGACCAACGACCAGTTGATCGCCTCTTTCGAGCGGACTTCGGGCCAATCGCTCCGGCCGCGGATCATCCCCTGGCTGGAACGCGACGACCTGCCCGACCTTAAGTTCTCCGCCCACTGCCTGCCCCGGGACAATCGCTGGGTGATCGACTTGGTCGTCGAGCAGCAGACCCCCTACCTGCTCACCACCACCGTGGCGGTGCTGGACGAGAAGGGGACCACCCTCTCCCCGCTGACCCTCGGTCCGGGCGAAAACCGCCAGCAGTTGGTATTCGACCGCCGGCCGCAGGCCATCACCCTCAACCACGGCATGGATTTCCCCCTGGCCCGGCGTGAGCACTTCCAGTGGAACAACCTGTTCGACGATTTCAAAAAGCTGCGGATCGTCTACGGCACGAGCCGCCAGATCGAGGCCAACCACACCCTGGCCCTGAACTACCGCACCGTGCTCGCCGACACCTTCACCGAGACCCTGGTGCCGATCGCCAAGGACAGTGAGATGACCCTGCCGGAGCTGGAACAACACGACCTGATCCTGCTCGGCGGCCCCGCCGACAACCAGCTCACCGCCGCCACCCTCGACCGGCTGGGCATTTCCTGGCAGCGCAACGTTTTCCGCTGGCAGGGCAAAACCTACGCCGGCGACCAGGACGGCCTGGCACTCGCCCTGCCAAGCCCCTACCATCCGCAGCGGGTGGTCTACCTACTGCTGGCCAACAGCGCCCTGCAACTCCACTTCATGACCCAGCGCCACCAGCCCCTGCCCACCTGGGCCATTTTCCAGCGTGACAAGGTGGTGGAAAAGGGAACCTTGCCGCCGCCCGGGCTGGAGATCACCTTTCCCGAACCCGAAAAGGAGACCCACCCCTGAGGTGACAGCCCTTCTGCTTTGCGGCGCTGGCCCTGCTACTGCTGATCCGGCTGCCGGCGTCCCGCACCCCCCCCGTCAATTGATGTAACCCAGGGCCCGCAACTCCTGAAGTTTTTTCTCGTCGACCGGGTGGTTGTCGCCCTGCTTCCGCAGATCCCGTTTGTGGTAGGTGATAGAGCGGTTATTCCCCCGCATGGAGAACACCCGGCGCAGGGGGTGACCATCTGCACCGAGGTCCTGAGGCAAGCCGAGCACGTACAGGATGGATGGAGCGATGTCGCGGATGGTTGCGCGGAGAATCTTGCCTGGCTTGACCTGGGGCCCCCGGACGATCAGGATACCGTCGGGAGCCTTGTCCTGACCGATGTGGTTGTAAATGACCGCGTTTTCCCGCACGATCAGCGAGAAGCCATGGTCGGACACGATGAAGAAAGTCGCGTGGCGATACTTTTCGCACTCCAGATAGCTACGCAGGATCCTTTCCAGGTTCTGGTACACCGGACACAGGATGTCGGCGATGCGCCGGTAAGCCTCGGCCTCGAGCGCCTCTGGCACCCGGCCATCCCTCGACTCCCGCAGCAGGGTTTGCTGGAAATCTGCGTCGACAAAAGACATGTAGGCAAAGTGCTGTACCTTGTCGGCCAGTTCCAGGTAGACCGCAAACAGGTCGAACTCCTCACTGCGGACCAACCGGTGGGCCACGTCGATCACCACCCCTTCCTCCAACACGAAACCGGGCCACTCTTTGAACACCGGAAAATCGGTGAAACGGCCACCGGGATGCTGTTTTTCATAGAGGGCGGGGTAATCGGGCAAGTTCATTCGCCGGAGCACGCGGAGATAGTCCCGATCCAGCCCCCGGGCGATTTTTTCGGCTATCCCCCCGGGAAAGACGGTCCGGTCCAGCGCCCCTCCCCCCAGATTGCCGCCCCCGAGCGCACTAAATGCGAAGTAGTCGGACACGTTCACCCCGCGTAGCGGCTGGGGAGGAAAACTCAGATACCAATTGACCAGCACGCTCCGTCGCCCCTGGCTTTCAAGCATCTCCCACAGCATCGGCTCGCGGATATCGAGACTGCTGCTCAGCGGATGCTTGCCCCGGGAATTGATCCGGGTGGCCCGAAAATCCTCGACCCCGTGTTTGCCAGGAACTTTACCGGTGGCAATGGTGGTCCAGATGACGGGGCTTTTTGCCGGAGTGGCCGTGCGCAGGGCCCCCCACGCGCCCGTTTGTTTGAGTTCCTTGAAAAGTGGGAGCTTTCCTTGCGCGATCAACGGATCGATCAGCGCCCAGTCGGCTCCATCCAGGGCCAAAAGGACAACGACCGGTTTTTCCTGGGTAACTTGCCGCTTTGCCCCATCGCAGAAAAACAACGGGGTGATCGCCCATGGAACCAAGAGTAACAGGATAATTCGTCGCATCCCGTATTATAAAAAACGGGGTGCGGGGTTGTCAATTCAATCAATCCCAGAGGCGGCAAACCCCTTCCATTTCGGGCGGTCCGGTGGTACCATCGGGCCATGGCAACGACCTGCCCTATCGGAGAAACGGGGTGACCCCCGCTGGCCAAGCCGGGGGGCGTTTTTCCCCGTTGCCGCCACTTCAATCCAACCAGGGAGATCCACACACATGAAACAGCAACTCCGGTCGCTGCGCTTGCTGGCGGCGGCGATGATCCTGCTGGCCCCCATCGGCAGCGGTTTTGTCGCAGCTGAAGAGCCCCTCCCCTTCGACGCAGAAACAACCGAACTGCAACGCATCCGCCAGGCCATCGCCCACGAAGGACAGTGCTGGACGGCCGCCCCCTCCGAGGTGAGTTCCCTCCCCCTGACCCTGCGCCGTCGCTTGCCGGGGGCCCGCACTCCGCTATTCGACCCCGCCGCGGTGTCGCCGTCGGCGAGAGCGGCGCTCCTTCCCCCCGCCATCGACTGGCGCAACCACCAGGGGACCAACTGGCTGACCCCGGTGAAAGACCAGCGCACCTGCGGTTCGTGCTGGGTGTTCGCCGTCGTCGGGCTGGCCGAAACCATCTTCCGCATCGAACACCAGCGCCCCGACGTCGTCCCCGATTTGTCGGAGCAACAACTCCTGTCGTGCTCGAATGGCGGAGATTGCGACGGAGGGTACGCCTGGGATGCCGCCACCTATCTGCGGCAGTCGGGAGTCGCCCCCGAGTCCTGTCAACCCTACACCGCACAAGACGACCCCTGCGATCCCTGCGAGGATTGGCAGGACCGCACCTTCCGCGCCTCGACCGTGAACTGGGTCTGCCAGGGGGGGGAGGATCGGGCGGCGATCCGGAGCGCCCTGCAACAGGGGCCACTGGCCGCCTGGATGGAGGTCTATTCCGATCTCTACTACTATCGGGACGGAGTCTACGCCCCCACCGCCGCCGGGCAGTACGAAGGGGGGCATTTCGTGGTGTTGTGCGGCTACGACGATGCCGAGAACTGCTGGATCGTCAAGAACTCGTGGGGAGCATCCTGGGGCGACCGGGGCTACTTTCGCATCCGCATGGGCACCTCGGGCTTTGCCGAGTGGGTGCTGCGCCTGACGGGCATGAAAGCCACCAAGCGCGGCGTCGAGGGGGTGTGACATGACCCGTAGCCCCGCCAGCCGATTGGGCTGGATCGCGCTGATCTGCCTGACCACCATGCTGCCCCTGACCGCCGCCGGCAAAAAGCCCATCGTGACTGCCTGGGGCGGAATCTCGTTCCTCCCCGATCAGGGTTCGGCCGCAAAGTACGAGTTTGGCAGCAACGACTTCGCCATCATCCGCGCCCACCGCCTCCCCCAGATCGGTCTGGCGATCGCCTTGCCGGTGGGAAACATTTTTCAGCTCGGATTGGAGGGTTGGCTGATCCCCGGAGGCCAAGCCACCATGGAGGATCCCAGCGATCTCGACACGGTTGTCGCCGACACCGCCGGGCAGATGAGAGCCGGATTGACCGCCCAGACCCGGCTGATTTCGGGGCGGCGAATCGAAGTCGCCGTCCAGGCCGGAGTCGGGCTGGCCTTCCTCACCGGCACCGGCAAGCAAGTGTTGGTGTCGAGGCTAGGTAGCCGCACCATCATCGCCCCTCCGGAGGCCAAGGCGTGTGCGACGCTCTTTGTCGGTGTGCGGGCCGAAGGGGCCCTTTCCCGCAACCTGGCGCTGGTCGTCAGCGTGCGCCACGCCTACCTGGGGGTGAAGCCGACCTCGTGGAGTCCGGCGGTTTTGGCAGGCCTCGCCTTCCGCCTCTAGAGGGCAGCACCGTTTCGAGGAAGAGCCCATGCCCCCGAAAGAAACACTGATGTTTTTGGCCGGCGACCGGAGGAAGGGGAGCCCGCGCACGATCCGTTGCCCCTACGACGGGAGCGAGGCCGGGGTCGCCCACTTCGCCGACGCCAGCCACCTGGCCGAAGCCACAGATCGGGCCGTGGCCGCCGCCGGGGCCATGTCCCGGCTCCCCCCCTTCCACAGAGCCGATATTTTACGCCGGATCGCCGCTGGAATTGCCGGTCGGGCCGAAGAGTTGGCAGAAAGAATGGCGCTGGAGGCGGCAAAACCGATCCGCCAGGCCCGCATCGAGGTCAACCGTTCGCAGTCGATTTTTGCCGGTGCCGCCGAGGAAGCCGTGCGCATCCCGGCAGAAGTCGTGCCGATGGAGGTCGCCCCGGCCGGGCTTGGCCGGCAGGCGATCCTGCGCCGGTTCCCGCTGGGTCCGGTCGCCGCCATCACCCCCTTCAACTTCCCCCTCAACCAGGTGGCCCACAAACTCGCCCCGGCCATCGCTGCCGGCTGCCCGCTGGTGCTCAAACCCGCATCGCAGACCCCACTCAGCGCCCTGGCCCTGGCAGAAATCGCCGCCGAAAGCGGCTTGCCGGAAGGCGGTTTGACAGTATTGCCCCTCGATGCCACTCTGGCCGCGCCGCTGGCCGAAGACGCGCGTTTCCGCATGCTCACCTTCACCGGCTCGGCCGAAGTCGGCTGGGACCTGAAACGGCGGGCGGGCAAGAAGCGGGTGACCCTGGAACTGGGTGGCAATGCCGCGGTGATCGTGCATGGCGACGCCGAAATCGACCACGCCGCCGAGCGTTGCGTTCAGGGTGGTTTCTGGTTTTCGGGCCAGAGCTGCATTTCGGTGCAGCGCATCCTGGTCCACACCTCGGTGTTCGACCGTTTCCTGACCTCGTTTTTGCCCCGGGTCGCGGCGCTGAAAACGGGCCATCCTCTCGACGAAACCAGCGATCTCTGCTCGCTGATCAGCGAAAAGGACGGCCAACGCCTGGCCCGATTTCTGTCCTCGGCCCGGCGGGCGGGGGCTACCGTCCTTGCCGGGGGCGAGATCCACGGGGCGGTGATGACCCCGACGGTGATCACCGGAGCCCGAGCTGACCTGGAGGTGAACTGCCGCGAGGTCTTTGCCCCGCTGGTCACCGTCACCCCCTACGACGACTTTTCCGACGCCCTGCGTCGGGTCAACGACAGCGATTTCGGCTTGCAGGCTGGGGTGTTCACCCGCGATGTGGGGCGAATCTTTACCGCCTTCGAAACGCTGGAAGTGGGCGGGGTGATGGCCAACGAAGTCCCCGCCTGGCGACTCGACCCGATGCCCTACGGCGGCGTCAAGGATTCGGGCCAGGGGAGGGAAGGGGTTCGCTGGGCGATCGCCGAGATGACCGAACCCCGGCTGCTGGTGATCCGCATGCCCGAACCCGAGCGATGAGCCGCAAACGAGAGATCCATCTCGGCCGGGTGGGGATCGGCGGCGACCATCCCGTGTCGGTGCAGTCGATGACCACCACCCCCCCCGGCGATGTAGCCACCACTTTACAGCAGATCGCTTCGCTGGCCCGCGCCGGCTGCGACATCGTTCGCGTGGCGGTGCCCGACCAGCACTCGCTACCGGCCTTTGCCGCCATCACCGCGGGATCCGACCTGCCGGTGGTCGCCGACATCCACTTCGACGCCCGTTTGGCCATCGGCGCCATCGAGCGGGGGGCGGCTGCCGTGCGCATCAACCCGGGCAACATCGGCGGAGCGAAGCGATTCCACGACGTGCTGCGGGCCGCGGGGGAACACCGGGTCCCGTTGCGACTGGGGGTGAACTCGGGCTCGATCGAGAAGCGCCACCTGAGGGAGGGCAAAAACCGACTCCAGGCTCTGGTCGACTCCCTGATGGATCTGGTCCATGAGGCCGAAGACCAGGGGTTCACCCTGCTGAAGCTGTCGGTGAAGTCGTCCGATGTCCGCGAAACCATCGCCGCCTACCGGGCCGTCGATCAGGCCTGCGATTACCCGCTGCACATCGGGCTGACCGAGGCCGGCACCCTGCTGGGGGGCGCGGTCAAGTCGTCGCTGGGTCTCGCTCCCCTGCTCCTTGCCGGGATCGGCAACACCCTGCGCGTCTCGCTGACCGCCGACCCTCTGCGCGAAGTGGAGGTCGGACGCATGATCCTGCGTTTCCTTGGCCTCTCCCGACGGGGGCTGGAGGTGATCTCCTGCCCCACCTGCGGCCGGACCAGCATCGATCTGATCCCGCGGGTCGAGGAGTTCGAAGGCGAGGTGCGACGGCGGGGGCTGGGCGACTTGCCACTGAAAGTGGCCCTGATGGGCTGCGAGGTCAACGGGCCGGGCGAGGCCGCCGAAGCCGACCTGGGGGTGGCGTTCTCCCGCAAGCAGGGCTTCCTGTTCCAGCGCGGCCGGGACATGGAACGGGTCCCCCTCGACCGGGCCATCGAGTCCCTGCTGGAGCGGCTCGCCACCCTGGCAGGTCCCGCCACAACCGTAATCGAGCCAATTCCAGGCAAGGGGAGTGAACCATGAATACCCATCGAAAAATCGGGTCCGGGGTGACCGCAACCCTCCTGCTGGTGGCAGCGCTCGCTTTCGCCGCCAGCGAGGAGGGAGAAAACCGGTCTGTTCCGGCGCCGCAGTTTAGAGTGGCCGTCTTTTCAGGCCTCGGGGCCGATCCCGAGTGTTTGTCCGATGCGGTCGAGGCGCTGAAGATCGATTCCGCCATCGACCCCGTGATCGTCACCGCCGCAGATATCGTCCGGGGCGAACTGGACCGCTGCGAGGCCCTGGTCTTTCCCGGTGGCGGGGGGATGAGGCAAATGGACAACCTGGGTGCCCTGGGGCAGGAAAAGGTGCTGGCTTTTGTGCGGGAGCGGGGAAAGGGGGTGGTGGGCTTGTGCGCCGGCAGTTACATGCTCTCCGACACCCCCGACTACACGTGCTTTCGCCTCGCCGGGCTGGAGGCCATCGACCGCGAACACGACGAGCGGGGGCATGGGCTGGTCCGCTTCGCCCTGACCCCGGCGGCCATCGAGGTGTTCCCCGAATTCGCCGGAATGGGGCAGGCCTTCATGCAGTACTTCGAGGGGCCGGTGCTGGTTGCCAAAGAGGGGGGCGCCCCGTTCACCCCCCTGGCGACCATGCAAAGCGATGTTTACCTGGAAAACGACGCGCCCAAAGGGCTCACCCCCGGCAAAACCTTTCTGGCCTGGGGCGAAGCCGGCAAGGGCCGCGTCTTCCTGTCGGTGGGCCACCCCGAGAACACCCCCGGGCTGCGCTGGATGGTCCCGCGCATGGTCCGCTGGACCCTGCGCCGGGAGCTGGTCACCTATTCGCCCTCCGTGGTCCGGCCCCGGCGAACGGCAACCGAATCGCTGTTCGACTCTTTCCTGCGGGCCAAGGAAACGGCCTGCTTTCAAGCGATCGGCAGCTCGATCAAGAACTCCGACCCGGACCAGAAACGGGCGGCCATTGCCACCCTGCTGGAGATACGCAGCTGGGGAGCCAAAGAGCGGATCGCCGGCAACTTGCGCGACCGGGCCCCTTCGGTGCGTTTGGCCGCGGCAAATGCCCTGGTGGAACTCGAGCATACCGCCAGCTGGCGGGACGTGCAGATCGCCGCCGAAACCGAGCCCGACCCAAACCTTCGCCAGGCGCTGCTGCGCTGTGCCCGCGCCTTGGCCGACATGACCCACAACCGTTGACATCAGCCCAGGAGGAGCCCCATGCCCCCGATCGTCACCTGCCCCCATTGCGGTGGCAAAAACCGCATCGCCACCCCCCACCCCGGCCGTCCCGTCTGTGGCAAGTGCCGGCAACCCCTGCCCGAGCAGGGGGCCCCGCCGATCGATCTGACTGCCGAAACCTTCCCCCCTTTTCTGACCAGTGACCGCCGCCCCGCGCTGGTCGATTTCTGGGCCACCTGGTGCGGCCCCTGTCGCCTGTTCGCCCCCCTCCTCGCCCAGTTCGCCGCCGAGAATCCCGGCATCCGGGTGGGCAAACTCGACATCGACACGGCTGAAAAGCTCCGCGACAGTTTTGCCATCCAGAGCGTGCCGACCCTGGTGCTGTTCGTGAACGGCACCGAGCAACAGCGGATCTCGGGCGTTCTCTCGCTGAGCGACCTGCGCAAGGCATTCGCCCCCTGGATCGGAGAGGCGGAATGACCCCGACTTCGCCCCGCTCCGCGAAGTTCGCCATCCCCCATCCGGTAGTGCTGATGTACCTGCTGGTGATCCTGATGGTCGTTTTGACCTGGCTGATCCCGGCAGGCGAATTCACCCGGATTTCCCGCGAGGTCGGCGGCGAAACCCGTCTGGTCCCCGTCCCGGGCTCGTTCCACCCTGTCGAGCAGCCCCCCGTCGGGCTCGAGATCCTGCTCACCGCGCCGATCCGCGGATTCGCCTCGGGCATGCAGATCATCGTATTCCTGTTCGTCATCGGCGGCGCCTTCACGGTCTTGCAGGCCACCGGGGCCTTCGACCTGGCCATCCGGCGGCTGGCCCGCGCCCTCTCCCAGCACCCTCGCTGGCAGATGGTGGTGATCCCGCTGCTGATGGTGATCTTTTCCCTGGCAGGGTCGATTTTCGGCATGTCGGAAGAGACGATCGCCTTCATTCCGATCTTTATCCCGCTGGCCCTCTCGCTCGGGTACGACTCGATCGTCGGCGTGGCCATCCCCTTTTTGGGCGCCGCCGCCGGATTCGCCGCCGCGTTCTTCAACCCCTTCACGGTGGGGATCGCCCAGGCATTGAGCGGAGTGCCCCTCTTTTCGGGGCTCACCTACCGCCTGATCGCCTGGAGCATCAGCACGGCGGTGATGATCCTGGCGGTCATGATCTACGCCCGCCGCATCCGCAAGAATCCGGCGCTGAGCCCGGTGGCCGACATCGACCGGGAGCGCCTCGTACTCGCCACCGACCCCACCGGGCCCATGCCGGCCTGGAGGGGGAGGCACTCGGCGGTGATGGCCGTCTTCCTGCTCACTTTGGGCCTGCTGGTGTTCGGCATCCTGCGCTACCAGTGGTTTATCGACGAGATCGCCGCCCTGTTTCTGGGCATGGGCATCGTCGCCGGCCTGGTCGGCGGGCAGCGACCGGGAACGATCGTGCAGGGGATGATCTCGGGAGCAAAAGACATGGTCGGCGTGGCCTTCGTGATCGCCGGCGGCCGGGCCATCCTGATCGTCGCCCAGGAAGGCAAGATCCTCGATCCGATCCTGGCCGGGGCCGCGGCGGGGATCGCCCACCTGCCGCAGTTCCTCACCGCCCAGGTGATGTTTCTGGTGCAATCGGGTATCAACTTCTTCATCCACTCGGGAACGGCCCAGGCCTCCCTGACCATGCCCATCATGGCCCCCCTGGGCGACCTGGTGGGCATCACGCCGCAAACCACGGTGCTGGCATTCCAGCTCTGCGAGTTCGTCAACCCCATCCTGCCCACATCGGCGGTAACCATGGGGGTGCTGGCGGTGGCGGGAATACCCTGGGAACGGTGGGCGCGCTGGTTTTTGCCGTTGATGCTGGTTTTGATGGGGCTCAGCTTCCTGCTGCTGATCCCGCCGGTGCTGATCGCCTGGTAGGGGGTTATTCGCCCCGGTTGACCATGGCGGCGATCAATTCGAGCAGGGTGTCGTAGTCGGAGAGGTCACCGGCGGTCTTGAAGCGTGAGGTGATGCGCCCGTACAGCTTGAACTTCCAGGCCCCCTGCGGAGACGTTTCCGAAGTGACGACGTCGGGATGGGTACTGCTCCAGTTCTCCCGCTTCATCAGCTGGTGGCCGAACGACAGCAGGTTCTCGAAACTGGGGATGACCAGGGTGGTCTTGGCGTTGAAGGGGACGGGGGCGTGAAAATTCTCGTTGTTGTTCAGGGAGGGGAAGAACGCCACCCCGTAGGTCTCGGAGTTCTTCATTTCGGTGATCAAGCCCACCGAGTGTTTGTCGGGCACGTAGAGGAAGTCGTAGAGCTGGGGACGGAAGACGACCCCCTTGTCCCGCAACCTCAGAAGTTTCAGCAGTCGGTCTTTCCACACGGATCGGGGCTCCTGGACGGCGGGCCGAAAAAAAAACCCCCGCCCAGCGGAGGACAATCGGCCAGGTCCGCCCCCAGTATACTGGACCGACCGGCGGCCGTCAACAACACCTCCGGTGTTCTGGACACGAGCGGGTTGCTCTGCTAGACTGGAGCCATTCGCCAGGAGGGACCATGGAACAAAAAAAGACCGGCAATCGCCATGAAGAGTTCAAACTCAGCGGCAGCCAAGTGATTGACAAGATTCAGGAACTCATCCACCAGGGCAACATCCGCCGCATCACCATCAAAAACGAGGACGGCAAACCCCTGATCGAGATTCCGTTGACGCTGGGCATCGTCGGGGCGGCATTTCTGCCAGTACTCGCCGCGGTGGGGGCTATCGCCGCCCTGGCCGCGCGCCTGACCATTGTGGTCGAGCGGACCGAATAACCAGCCCCCGGGCTCCCGGCCTACCGGGATTTTTCCGTTTCGCCTCAGTTCGCGTCGGCCAGGATGCGGGCTACCACTTCGGGCAAATCCAGCCCCGCACGCTGCGCAGCCGCTACGAATCCGCCATCGGGCGAGATGCAGGGATTGGTGTTGACTTCGAGCACCCACGGTCGCCCCCGTTCGTCGACGCGGAAGTCGACTCGCCCGTAGCCGCGCAAACCGAACGCCTGCCAGCAGCGGCGGGCCACCCCGGCCAATTCGGCGAGCAGCGCCGAGTCGGACGTCGAGAAATCGAACGAACGCACCGTCTGGTGGTACTCGGGTGACTGTTCGTCCCACTTGGCCCGGTAATCGACCATTTGCGGCGCTCCGGCCGGGAAATCGAGAAAGCGGATCTCGGCGGGGGGCAACACCTCCCCTGCCAGCAACGACAGGTTGAACTCCCGCCCGGCCACGAATGCCTCGGCAAACAGCGGGATGCCCTGCCTCGATTGCCGCTCGCCGAGCCGCCGGGCGAGCTCCCCGGGGGTTTGCGGGGTCAGCACCGCCCCCGCGTCGAGGCCGATCGAAGCGTGCTCCCACTCGGCCTTGATGATGCATGGGTGGCCGGTCAGGGCTTCCAGGGCGGCATCATCCCCGGGTATCGCCCACGGCGGCGTGGGGATCCCCTCGGCCCGCAGCACCCGCTTGCCCCACACCTTGCCCGAGGTGAGGAACATGGCCGGGGTCGGACAGCCGGTATAGGGGATCCGGAGGTGGTCGAGCAGGGAGGTGCCGAGATGGATCAGCCGGCCGTCACCGCCGATTGTTTCGACCAGGTTGAAGACGACCGCAGGCTTTTCCTGGCGCAGTTCTTCAGCAGCCTGGGACAGGTCGAGGCCCAGGGGCACCACCACCACTCGCCAGCCCAGGGTCTCGAGCGCGGAACGGACCGCCGCCGCTTCCACCAGCACGTCGGTCTCGTCGGGGGGGGCGCCCGGCGGCACCTGCTGGTGCAGGATAACGACCGTCCCCTTCACAGCCCGATCCGCCGCCGGGAAGAATCGACGATGCGGCCGATCAGTTCGCCGTAGGAGATGCCGTGCAACCGGGACAGGATGGGCAAATCCGAATCCTTGGGATTGAGCCCGGCAAGCGGGTTGACTTCGAGAAAGTTCGGCACGTTCCGGTCGTCGAGCCGCAGGTCAACCCGCCCCCCGTCGCGGCAGCCCAGGGCCCGCCAGGCCGCCAGGGCCACCCGGTGACACGAGGCGACCAGCTCGTCGGGGATACGGCGGTACTCCACCAGGTCCTCGTAGTCGCGTTTGGTCTGGTACGAGTAGATGTCCCCCCCACCTTGGGCGAACAGAACCTCCATGCCGCCGATGGCCTCGGCCTCGGGCCCGGTGCCGATGACCCCCACGGTGAACTCCCGGCCCGGCAGGTAGGTTTCGACCAGCACGGGCTGGTGGAAGGTGTCCAGCAATTCGCGGCAGGAGCGCTCCAGCCCGGCGGCATCGGCCGCACGGGAGCGTTCGGTGATCCCCTTGCCGGTCCCCTCGCCCACCGGCTTGACGAACAGCGGGAAGGGCAAATCGACCGAGGGCAGATCCTCGATCCGTTCCACCAGGGCGAAGGGGGCGGTGGGCACCCCGGCATCGCGCACCACCCTCTTTGCCATCCCTTTGTGCAGGGTCAGGGCCAGCACCATCGGATCGGAAAAGGTGTAGTTCACCTGGAAGGCGTCGAGCAGGGCCGGCACCTGGGCTTCCCTGCCGATACCGAACATCCCCTCGCAGATGTTGAAGACGAGCTCCCAGCGCTCCCCCGAAAGCAATCGCCCCATCAGGTGGCGCAGGTTGCCGATGCGCACCGGGTCGTAGCCGAGCTGGGCCAGGGCTGTCTCGATCCCGGAGACGGTCTCCTCGCTGTCCAGTTCGGCCACCGCTTCGGCCGAAAAGCCGAGTTCACGGTAATCGTCTTTCAGATCGTAGGTCAAACCGATGATCATGGGTTCCCCCTGCCCGCAGGAGGCCTGGCGCCGTCCATGGTGTCGGGCTGTTTAGTTGCCGCAGGGATCGGGATACCGGTAGAGGTGCCCCTCGTAGTTGCGCAGCAGGACGTCGTTACCTTCGCGACCGGCGTAGTAGTCGGGCAGCAGCGGCACCTTGCCTCCCCCGCCGGGAGCGTCGATCACGTAGTGGGGCACGGCATACCCGGTGGTATGGCCCCGCAATCCGCGGATGATCTCCAGCCCTGTCTCCACCGGGGTGCGAAAGTGGGACGAGCCCAGGATCGGATCGCACTGATAGAGGTAATAGGGACGGACCCGGATCTTCAGCAGTTCATGCACCAGGCGCCGCATCACCGTCACGTCGTCGTTGATCCCCTTGAGCAGGACGGGCTGGGAGCCGCGCGGCAACCCGGCATCGGCCAGCCGCTCGCCAGCCTGGGCGGTTTCGGGGGTGATCTCGTCGGGATGGGTGAAGTGGATGCTCAGCCAGAGGGGGCGGAATCGCTTGAGCAGCGAGAGCAACGAAGAGGTGATGCGCTGGGGCAGCACCACCGGCACCTTGGTCCCGATGCGCAGGAACTCGACGTGGGGGATCCGGCTGAGGCGGGTCAGCAGGTACTCCAGGTTCTCCTCGGACAAGGTCAGCGGGTCGCCTCCCGACAGCAGCACGTCGCGGATCTGCGAATGGCTCTCGATGTAGGCCAGGGCCTGGTCCCACTGGTCGCGGCTGAGTTGGCGCTTGTTGACGTCGCCGACCAGCCGCGAGCGGGTACAGTAGCGGCAGTAGGTAGAGCAAAAGCCGGTGACCATGAACAGGACCCGGTCGGGATAGCGGTGAACCAGGCCGGGCACGCAACTGTGGCCATCCTCACCCAGCGGGTCGGCAGCCTCGCCAGCCGAGATCAGGTGCTCGGCGGTGACCGGCACCACCGATCGCCGCAGCGGTTGGCTTGCGTCGCCGGCATCCAGCAAACTGGCGTAGTAGGGGGTGATACGTAGCGGCAAACACTCGTTGCCGCCGATCATGGGCTGGCATTCGTCTTCCGACAGGGTCAGCATGCGGGCCAGCTCCTGGCGGGTGGTGATGCTGTGGCGCAACTGCCACTCCCAGTGGTTCCACTCGGCCCGGGTGACCCCGGGAAAAAAGCGGTTCAGGAACAACAGCGAGCGGGTGCTGCTTTTGAACGGAGTACGCCCTTCGCGGGAGTGGGGAAAGGGGATCAGATCGGGAAAGAGGAGGGGGGGCGGGGCGGGGAGTGGGCTCTTGAGAGCCGGGGTGCTTGGAGGCTCAGCCTCCTCGCTGTTGGTCATCTCGTTTTCTTTCTCTACCACGACCTGAGCGCCTTTTTTCAATTGGTTCCTCCGCGGTTTTGTTCCGCCGTCCCATATATTAAGGCATTCAACGCAAAAGTCAATTGTCCGGTAAAAAAAAATTCAAAAAAATTCCCCGGAAACCCGCCGGGAGCGGGGGTGACCAGCGGTTGCTCCCCTTGCCTGAGCGGCCCCGTACCGGTACAATGGCAGTCATGACGCCACTCTCCACCGTCCCCCCCCCGCCAAAGGGGTTCTTTGTCCTGGTCGAAACCGGCGATTTCTGGATCGTCGACAAGTGGGCGGGGTTCGCCGTCCACGGCGGCAAGAACGTGGCCACCGCCCGCACCCTGCTGGCAAAACTCCAGGAATACGGAGCCTCCCAGGGCATCGTGCCGCAGTTGGTTCATCGCCTGGACCAGGACACCTCGGGCTGTCTGGTGGTGGCCAAGAACGACGGCGCGGTCGAGTTCTTCCGCCAGGCCTTTGCCCGCGGCAAGGTCCACAAAGAGTACCTGGCCCTGGTCAAAGGGGTGTTCCGCGGGGAAGGCACCATCGACCGTCGGTTGCCGGGACGCCAGGGCGAAAAAACCACCGCCCTCACCCATTACACCGTCGAGCGGTCCTTCCCCCACCTGGGGGTGACCCTGGTCCGGGTGGTGATCGAGACGGGGCGCATGCACCAGATCCGCCTGCATTTCGCCGCCACCCGCCATCCGGTGGTGGGCGACGAACTGCATGGCGATTTCCCATTCAACCGGGCTTTTCGCAAGAAAACGGGGCTAAAGCGGCAGTTTTTGCACGCCCGGCACGTCCATTTCGATTACAACGGCAAGAGGGTGGCGGCGACCGCGCCGCTACCAGAAGACCTGCAAGAAACGCTACGCCGGCTGTCCGATCTCGAGTTGGCCCGCTTTTGAGCGGGACGAACTATTCGAGCTCTTTGTAGGAGAGGGCTTCCTTCAATTCGAAGAAGTCGCTCCCCTTGGGCACGTTGCGCAGTTTGGTCAGCAGGGTCTCGGGATCGATCAGTTCAGCGAAGGGGACCGCGACCACCTGGAAGTTGTCGGACACCGACACCATGCTGTTGAACTGTCCCTGGTGGTAGAGTTTGGAGGCGCCGTAGCCCAGCATGGCCCCCAGCACCACGTCGAAGCTGATGGGCAGGGTGCTGCGCGTCTCGTACCCCACCTGCTTGTAGATCACCTTCTTCTTGCGGCCGGTGCGCTGACGGTAGTTGTCTTCGCAGGCGTCGCGGATGATGCGGCAAACCTCGGCAGTGCCCAGGATCACGTTGCCGTGGCGATCCTTTTCGGTGGGGCGGTACTTGTCGGGAAGGCGTTCCGCCAACCCTTCGGCGATGCAGATCACGCCGTAGTACTTGTCTCTCTTCTCGCGCGAGATGATGACGTCGACGATGCGCTCGGCCAAACGGTCGATGTCGAGCACCTCTTCCTCGATATCCTCGAGCGAGATCATCATCACCGATTCGCCGGCGATACCGGCGGCGTAGGTGAGCCAACCGGCCTTGCGCCCCATCAGCTCGACCAGAAAGTAGGAGCTGGTGCTCTCGGCGTCGGCCTTGAGGTTGAGCAAAGCCTCCTGGCTGCCCTGCACGCTGCTCCAGTAGCCGAAAGTCCAGGGGATGCCGTAGTAGTCGTTGTCGATGGTTTTGGGGATGTGGATCACCGGCATGCCGAGCAGGCTCAGGTAGTTGGCGGTCTTGAGGGTGTCGTCGCCGCCAATGGTCACCAGGAAACCGATGCCCAGGGATTCGAAGGCCTTCAGGATGTTGTTGAGCTTGCGGATCTTGTCGGGGTCGGCCAGATCCTCACGGGTCTTGATGTTCTTGCCCGGATTGGCCCGCGAAGTTTTCAGGAACACCCCGCGACGGTTGCGGATCCCCGAGATATCTTCATTCAGCAGGTGGTAGTGCACTCCCTCGACCAGCGAGTAGCGGTTGCGGTCGTCAAAATTCTCCAGGAACTCGAAGCCGTACTGGAACCCGTAGACCGGGATGCGGGAGTTCATGAAGCTGAGTGCCGCCGAGGAGATCACGGCGTTGGCCGATGGCGCCGGCCCGCCCGAGAACAGCATGCCTACCCTGGTGTTGCCCTTGTATCCTTTCATGCCGGCAATTTTAATCGAAGCGAAGATCGGGTGTCAAGAAAACCGGCGCAAAAAAGGTAGATGGCCGTTCGCTCAGAAAAGCCGGCCCTCACCCGAGGGGGACTTGCGGCCGAAAGAATCGAGGGTCTTCTGGGTGACCACCCGGCCGCGCGGGGTGATGTGCATGTAGCCTTCCTGGATCAGGTAGGGCTCGTAGACATCCTCGATGGTCTCCCGCTCTTCCTGCAGGGCGGTGGCGATGGTCGAGAGCCCCACCGGCCCGCCGGCAAACTTGTCGAGGATGGTGAGCAGGATGCGCCGGTCCATCTCGTCGAAACCGCGGTCATCGACCGCCAGGGCGGCAAAAGAGGTGGCGGCGATCGCCGGGTCGATCCGCCCTGACCCCTTGACCTCGGCAAAATCGCGCAGGCGGCGCAGCAGGCGGTTGGCGATGCGCGGTGTGCCGCGTGAGCGGGCGGCGATGGCTTCCGACGCCTCGGCGGCGATCTCCACGCGCAGGATCTCGGCACTGCGGCGGACGATGGTTGTCAACTCGGCGAGCAGATAGAAATCGAAGTGCAGCGAGATGCCGAAGCGGTCGCGCAGCGGGGCCGAGAGCAGCCCCGAACGGGTGGTGGCGCCGATCAGGGTGAAGGGCTGCAAGGCCAGGGTGACGGTGCGGGCCCCGGGCCCCTGGCCGATGACGATGTCGACGGCGCAGTCCTCCATGGCCTTGTAGAGGATCTCTTCGAGCGGCTTCTTGAGGCGGTGGATCTCGTCGATGAACAGCACTTCCCCGGGAGCCAGGTCGGTGAGGACGGCGGTGATGTCGCCCTTGCGGTCGAGGGCGGGCCCCGAGGTGGCCCGCAGGGGCTTGCCCAGCTCGGCGGCGATCACCCCCGCCAGGGTGGTCTTGCCCAGGCCGGGCGGTCCCGAAAGGAGCACGTGGTCGAGCGGTTCACCGCGCCCCAGCGCCCCCTGGATGTAGGTCTTCAGGTTTTCGGTTTTCTGCCGCTGGCCGATGAACTCGCGCAGGGTGGCGGGACGCAGCGACTGCTCGAACGGGCCGTCCTCGCCTCGTCGCAGCGGGGAACCGAGGGTCTGGTCGCTCATCGGTGCAGCCTCCGCAAGGTGGCCCGGAAGGCCTCCTCGAAGCTGGTCAGGTCGGGTTGCTCACGCAGGGTTCGCTCGGCGGCCTCGTGGGCCACCTTGGCCTGGTAGCCCAGGTTGAGCAATCCCGATTCCAGGTCGGCGCGCAGGCGCACGCGCCCCTCCTCTCCGGCAACTGCCGCCTCTGCCGGCACCAGTTTGCCCGACAGCTCCAGGATCAACCGCTGGGCGGTTTTCTTGCCGATGCCCGGCACCGAACTGATCGCCGCCACGTCGCCCGAGGCGATGGCCAGGGCGAGTTCCCCGGGAGTGAAAGCCGACAGGCAGGAGAGGGCGGTCTTGCCCCCCACCCCCGATACGCCGATCAGCTTCAGGAAGACCCCCCGCTGTTCGCCTTCGAGGAAACCAAACATCACCGGGTCCTCGTCACGGATCTTGAGCACCGTGTGCAGGAACACCTCTTTGCCCGGGGCCAGCCGGGAATGGGCCGAAACCGGGACCAGCACTTCGTAGAGAACCCCCGCGGGAGTCTCCACCCCCACCTGCCCCGGGCTGGAAAAGGCGACCGTGCCCCGCACCCCGGCAATCATGCTCGCTCCGGCAAAAGGGGCTGCCGGTCCAGGCAACGGCAGAAGGCCACCGCCAGGGCATCGGCCTCGTCGGGAGCCAGGGTGGCGACGCCGAGTAGCCGCTGGGCCATCGCCAGCACCTGCTCTTTTTCGGCGTTGCCGTAGCCGGTCATGGCCAATTTGACCTGACGCGGGGCGTAGAACGACACCGGGATGCGACGGGAGACCAGGGCTCCCAGGGCGACCCCGCGCGCCAGGGCGAGTACCGACATCGAACGGACGTTTTTACCCAGGAAACCCTCCTCCATCGCCGCGCAATCCACCGGGGTGCGGGCCAGGAAATCGTCGAGGCGATCCCACAGTTTGGCCATGCGCATGACCAGATCTCCCCGGGGCAGGGTAAGGGTCTCGCTGTGCAGGCGGGAGATCTTCCCCCCTTGGGTCAGCAGCAGCCCCACCCCGAACCTCTGGGAGCCTGGATCGAGACCCAGGACCACCATCGGATCAGGCGCTTTCGAATTTCTCGATCTCCTCGTCGGAGATGTCGAAATTGGCCCACACGTTCTGCACATCGTCGAGCTCCTCGAGCTTGTCGAAGAGCTTGAGCATCTGTTCGGCGGTGCGCCCCTCCAGCTTGACCTGGGTCGAGGGGACCAGGGCGATCTCGGCCGACTCGATTTCGATGTTCTTGGCCTTGAGGGCCTCCTGGACCCGGTCGTAGTCCTCGGTCAGCGAGGTGATCACGAAGTTCTTGTCTTCGCGCTTCAGATCCTCGGCACCGTTTTCCAGGGCCACTTCCATCAACTCGTCCTCGGTGATCTTGCCGGCGGGGACGATGATCACTCCCTTGCGGGAAAACATCCAGGAGACGCAGCCCGACTCTCCCATCTTGCCGTTGTACTTGTCGAACACGTGGCGCACCTCGGAGACGGTGCGGTTGCGGTTGTCGGTCATCGTCTCGACGATGATGGCCACGCCGCCGGGGCCGTACCCTTCGTAGGCCATCTCCTCGTAGGTCGCCCCGTCGAGGTCGCCGGTTCCTTTCTGGATGGCTTTCTTGACGTTGTCGGCGGGCATGTTCACCGTCTTGGCGCCATCGATGGCCCGGCGGAGCCGGGGGTTGGCCTCGGGATCGCCGCCGCCGAGCCGGGCAGCCAGGGTGATCTCCCGGATGTACCGGGTGAACATCTTGCCCCGCTTGGCGTCGATGGCCGCCTTCTTATGTTTGATCGATGCCCATTTGGAATGTCCCGACATTGCTAACTCCTTAGGCTGAATTTATGCCGTTCGCGCGCCAGAAAGGTGCGCGGAAAAATCGTACGCGCCGTGGCAAGCATCCCCCGCAGCGCGGTGTCGTCGTACCTGGGGTCGAAGTGGAACAGGTAGAGGCGTTTCACCCGGCAGGCCAGGGCGTTGCCGGTGGCCATGTGCACCGTGCTGTGGCCGTACCCTTGCTTGGGGGCCAGCGGATCCTGGTAATCGGCCGGGAGATACTGCGAATCGTGGATCAACACATCGGCGCCGGAGGCCAGCTGGTGCACCGGCCCGGCAAACCCCTGCGGTACCTCGACATCGGTGGCATAGACCACCGAGGCCCGCCCCACCTCGACCCGGTAGACCGCGACCCCCAGCAGGTCGCCATCGTGATTCATGCGCGCCAGGACGCGGACCCGCTCGTTGAATCGCCACTCGAAAGGAGTCGCGGGGTCGAACTCGTGGTACTCCAGGGTGGCCCGGATGCCAGCCAGGGTGATCGGCGAATAGGGGGGGAGAAAGAGCGACTCGATCGACTTCTGCAAGGGGGCAGCCGGGTTTTGCGGCGCATGGAAGTGGATGTGGAAACGGGGGGAAAACACCGGGGCAAAGAAGGGCAGCCCCATGATGTGGTCGAAGTGCAGATGGGTCAGGAAGATGTGCAACTCGGAATCGCCCGATTCCACCCAGCGGGCCCCTTCGGCGATGATCCCCGAGCCGGCGTCGAGAAACAGGGAGACGTTCTCCCCGTCGATCCGCAGTGAACTCGAGTTGCCACCGATCCGGGCGACCCCCCTCCCCGAAACGGGGTAACTCCCCCGCACGCCGAGGAAAGTGCCGGTCATTTTCCCCATGATTCGGGGAAATCCTTGAGGATGCGGAACACGCAGAGATCGCCGCACATCGAACAGGCCTCGCTGCCGGTGGCCCGCTCGGCCCGCTTGCGCCGAAAAGTCTGCGGGTCGAGGCAGAGGCGCTCCATCTCGGGCCAGTCCAGCGCCGCGCGCGCCCTGGCCATGGCCAGGTCCTGATCGAGGGCTCCGGGCAGCCCTTTGCCGATATCGGACACGTGGGCGGCGATGCGGGCGGCCATGATCCCCTCGCGCACGTCGGCGTCGTCGGGCAGGCCGAGATGCTCGGCCGGGGTGACGTAGCACAGGAAATCGGCTCCGGCCGACCCGGCGATGGCGCCGCCGATGGCCGAGGTGATGTGGTCGTAGCCGGGAGCGATATCGGTCAACAGGGGGCCCAGCACGTAGAATGGGGCCCCGTGGCAGATCCGTTTCTGCAAGCGGATGTTCAGCTCGACCTGCTGGATCGGCAGGTGGCCCGGCCCCTCGACCATGGCCTGCACCCCCGCCTCGCGGCAGCGCTTCACCAGTTCACCCAAGGTCATCAACTCCTCGAGTTGCCCCCAGTCGGTACCGTCGGCCAGGCACCCCGGCCGCAGGGCATCTCCCAGCGACAGGGTGACGTCGAATTCGTGGGCCAACGCCAGCACCCGGTCGAAGTGGGTGAAAAAGGGGTTTTCCTCGTGATTGCGCATCATCCAGGCGGTCAACAACGAACCGCCACGGGAGACGATCCCGGTTACCCGGCCGCTGGCCTTGACCCGGTCGAGGGCCCGCCTGGTCAACCCGGCATGGATGGTCATGAAGTCGACCCCGTCCTCGGCCTGGCGGCGCAACACCTGCTCCATGTCGGAAAAATCCATCTCGACGAAGGCCTGGCCATTGGCATGCAGGCTGACCCCCATCTGGTAGACCGGAACGTTGCCGAAGGGGATCGGGCAGTGGGCGATCAACTCGCGGCGGATCTGGTCGATGTCGCCCCCGGTGCTGAGGTCCATCACCGCGTCGGCCCCCGAGGCGACCACCAGGTCGATCTTGGCCCGTTCGGCGGAAAGATCGGGAAAATCGGCCGAAGTGCCGATGTTGGCGTTGATCTTGGTGCGAAAACCGCACCCAACGCCGATCGGGCGCAACCCGCGGTGACGGGGATTGGCCAGGATCACCGCCTCGCCCGAGGCGACCTTTTCGACCACCGTCGCCACCGGCAGGTTTTCTTGCGTGGCCACGGCTCTCATTTCATCGGTCACATTCCCCCGACGGGCGTGTTCTGCTTGTGTCACCATCTTGATTTGCCCGTCATCTTACCGTACTTCCACCGGTTTGACAAGCAAAACGGAGGATCTCCACGCCGCCGGATCAACGGAGGTTTCCCGGAGCTGCCAGTTCCCGCTCCGCTCGCAGCAGCGCAGCCCCCACCTTGGCCAGCAGCGGGGCGAGCCGGTCGAAGTATTCCTGGTAGATGAGGAGCGTTTCGCCGGGATCACCCCCGCGCTGGTTGGCCTGGTGGATGCGTTTCAGCAGGTGGAAGATCGGGCTTTGCGACCACATCTCCAGCAATTCGCCGTTTTCCGGCAATTCGTAGAGCTGACCTTTCACCCGCTCGGCCTTGGCCAGCAAACGATCGAGGGCCGCCCCGACGGGGAGCGGAGACGAGCGCAATTCGCCGGCGACCTCGGTTACCCGCCGTTGGTAGCGGGCAAAGAAAGACGTTTTGCTGCGGATCACGACCAGCAACTGGCGCCTGTTCCTGGCGGTGCCCCATTCGGGAAGTTTCGACAGCCAGGAAAGGTCGAGGGGTGCTCGCTTCGTGACGAATTCGCGCAGCACCCAGGTCAGCGATCGGGACTCGATTTCGGTCAGGATGCCTCCCTCCGAAGCGTTGATGAACCGCCGCCCGGGCACCTCCCGCAGCAGCTTGAGCAAAAAGTTCTTGTACAGGACCAGCCGCTCCGAAGAGTAGGTCAAACGGCCGTACAGGTCGGGCGCCTCCACCATCCGCCCCGAGCCGACAATCGACTCGCGCTCTTTGCGCTCCAGGAGGTCGGGATCGGGATTGCTGGCCAGCCACGTCTCTTCCCAGGAGGTGTGGCGGCAGTGGTTGCGCATGCCGGTGAAGGCGAAGTCCTGGCCGATGAAGACGATCGGGTCGAGGCCGAGTTGCACGGCGACGTCGAGCGCCATGCTGATCACCGAGCCCCAGGCCTGGACCCGACCGATCGGGCCGCAGGCGGCCTCGATCATCCGGGCCAACGGGTTTTCCAGCACCCCGGTGAACAGGCGGCCGGAAAAATCGGCAAACACCCGGGGGGCCACCCCCATGGTGGCCACCACGAAATGGCGGACCTGCCCCCCCGTGCCCAGCAAGTGCGAGTAATTCTTGTACGAAGGGTCGGCCACCACCGTGAAATGCGGCTGGATGCCCCGGGCCAGCAGCGGTATTAACGCGGTATCTACGGCGATCACCACGGCCCGGTCGTTCACCCGGCGAAGCTCGAGCACGTTCTGGTCGAGCGAGGGGCCGGCGGCAACGATGATGCCGGGCACCCCGACAAATTTTCCCCGCAAGGCAGCCAGGGGGCGGTTATCCAAGGCGCAAGGCAAATTGCCGAGCATGTTGCGGGGGATGATCGAGTCTTCGGCCAGGCGGGTCTGGAAATCGATCAGCAGGGTGCGGATCTCGGCGTCGATCACCTGCCGGGCCCGGGCGAACTCGGTTTCGGCCAGCCGCACTTCCGGCGAAAGCTCGATGGTTTCGATTTTCTCGAAGGTGACCAGCTGGACAAAGGTCGAAACGGCCCTGCCGATCGCCTCGGGCCCCGAACCCAGGGCCAGCACCAAATCGTCGCGTTTCAGCAGTTCCCCCCAGGGAATGGTGGCCAGCGACAGACGGACCAGTTCGAGATCGGGCTCCACCAGCAGCACCCGGGCGCCTACCGGCTTCCTTGCCAGCACCTCCATCAGCGAATAGCCGAGCCCCAGACCGAGCACCACGATATGCTCCGAGGTCAGCCCCGCCGCGACCACGATTTTTTCCGCTTCGCCTTGCGGATCGAAACGGGAATGGAGGTAGACGGCCCGGTCGGGGGGGCCGTAGCGAACGGTGGGCGGCCCCTGTCGACTGGGCTCGAGGCGGTAGGGCGACGGAGGCAAGCTGTCCAGGGTTTGGGCCAGTTGGGGGTGGAGGGCCGCCAGGGCTCTCCGGTTTTCGCTCAGCAGGTCCACGATCGCTCCATCGCCAGGATCATCGGCACCTCAGCAGATCTGGCTAACCTTACCTTGGCAGATCCCCCCCTGTCAAGCGACAGGACCACGGGCGGAAAAACCAGGAACGATTCGGGCCCGCCATTTGGCAAGACCTCTTTTCTCTGGTATAATTCCCGGCGCCTCAGAGGAGGAGCCATCCGTGCAGGAAATCAAAGGCGTTGACAGTAAATTCAGGAAAGTCCTTTTGATCGCCCGAAGGGCGAAACAGCTGATCCGCGGTTCCAAAAAGCGGGTCGACATCAAGTCCGACAACCCCCTGGCCGCGGCCTTCGAGGAATTCGACCAAGGCAAGATCACCTACGATCTCCTTCGCGAGGAAGAGAGCCGTCAACTGGAGGCCGAAGCCGCCGCCGCCCTGCTGGCCGCCGACCCCCTGGCCAAAGAGTCGGAAGACATGCTGGCCACCCTCCACTCCATCCAGGACACCACCGAGACCGAGACCGACGAAGAAGTGAAGCCGGTTCCGATGGAGGAGGAAGAGACGGTCTGATTCGGCCATGTCACTGGCCATCCGCGTTCCCAACTGGATCGGCGATGGGGTGATGGCGCTGCCGGCCCTGCGGGCCCTGCGCCGCGCCCTTCCCGGGGAAGAGATCGTACTGGTGGCCCTCGACTATCTGGCCGATCTCTACGGCAGCGCCCCCGATATCGCCCGGGTGCTCTCGATTCCCCGCCCCTCTTCGTTCCCCACTTTTCTCGAAAGCGCCCGCCGGATCCGCAGCGCGGGTTGCCGGCAGGGTTTGCTGCTCCCCAACTCGCTCTCCTCCGCCTTGTTGTTCCGCTCGGCCGGCATCGCCGAACTGACCGGCACCGCCCGCGACGGAAGGACATTCCTGCTGGCCCACCCGGTCCGCTTTCCCGCCTCGGGCGGCCCCTTCTTCCACCATTACCTGCACCTGGCCGAAGCCCTGGCCGGGACTCCGCTGACCCCGCACGAAGACGACGACCGGCTGACCGTTCCTGCCGTCGAGGCGACGACGGCGGATAGCCTGCTGGCCGGCGCGGGGGTCGCCGCCGATGCCCCCCTGCTCGGGGTGGCCCCCGGGGCCGCTTTCGGTTCGGCCAAAGCCTGGCCGGCAGCACGGTTCCGGCAGCTCCTTTCGGAAACCGCCCGTCGCCACCCCGGGCTGCGCATCCTGGTCTTCGGTTCCTCCGGGGAACGCCCGGCAAACGCCGCCCTGACCGCGGGTGTTCCCGGCGGCATCGATTTCACCGGCAAACTCCCCCTGCGCACTTCGATTGCCCTGATATCCCGCTGCCACGTTTTTCTGGCCAACGATTCGGGATTGGCCCATGTCGCCTCCAGCCTGCGCGTCCCGCTGGTCACCCTGTTCGGCCCCACCGACCCGGCGGCCACCGCCCCCCGGTCCCGTCGCCAGGAACTCCTGCACCACCCCACCGACTGCGCCCCCTGTCGCCACCGCACCTGCCCGTCCGATCACCGCTGCATGACGGCGATCACGGTCGCCGAAGTGGCGGAAGCGATCGACCGGATGCTGGTTGGCAGTCGATGAGACCCGCCATCTTTCTCGATCGCGACGGCACCTTGATCGAAGACTCGGGATACGTCTGCGATTGGGCGCGGGTCCGACTTTTGCCGGGGGTGGCCCCGGCGCTGGCCCGGCTGCGCCAGGCAGGCTTTTTGCTGGTGGTGGTGACCAACCAGTCGGCGGTGGCCCGCGGGCTCTGCTCGGAAGAGCAGGTCGGCGAAATCCACCGTCAGCTGGCAGCCGAATTGGCTGGACAGGGGGCCGCCATCGACGCTTTCTACTATTGCCCCTTTCACCCCGAGGGTTCGGTGCCCGCCTACCGCAAAGACCATCCCTGGCGCAAGCCGGCCCCGGGCATGCTGCTGGCGGCGGCAGCCGACCTCGACCTCGACTTGAAAGCCAGCATCATGATCGGCGATTCGCCGCGCGACGTCGAGGCCGGCAACACCTGCGGTTGCCGCACCGTACTCCTGGCCGAAAAACCCCCTCCCCCCGGCCTCTCCCCCGCGGGTCTCGTCGTGCCCGACCTGCCCACCGCCGTCCGCATCCTGCTCGGTTGACCGTGCCACCGCAAGATCGGGGCCGCTGAGGGGTTAACCCGACCGATGCCCCTACCTCTCAGCGATGACGAAATCGTTGCCGCCGTCCAGTCGGGACGGGTCCAGGACTACGCCCTGCTGGTGGAACGCTATCAGCAACGACTGGCGGGCCTGATCGAGCGGATGATCCAGGACCGGGACGAAGCCATGAGCCTGACCCAGGACACCTTCATCGCCGTCTATCGCGCCCTGCCACGCTACCGGCCCGAAGGGCGGTTCGCCCCGTTCCTGTTCCGGGCCGCCAAAAACCACGCCCTCAACTGGTTGAAGCACCACCGCCGGGTCACCCTGTTCTCCCGGCTGGGGGACGACGACGAGCGGGAACCCCGGCAAATCGCCGACGATGGCCCCGGCCCCGAAGAGGAATTCACCCGCAGCAGACAGGACGCCATGCTGAACGAAGCCCTGCGCCGCTTGCCGGAAAACCAGCGCCTGGCGTTGATCCTGAAGGTTTACCTGGAGTTTTCCTACGAACAGATCGGGGAGATCACCGGTTGGCGAACCCCCAAGATCGAGTCGCTGATATTCCGGGCCCGCCAGAACCTGATCGAATGGCTGGCGCAAGAACCGCCCCCCGCGAGTGTTGTATCCCAGGAGACAAAACAATGAAGTGCCGCAAGGTCCAACCGAAGTTGAGTTGCTGGCTGGATGACGAGTGCCCCTCTCGGGAAAGGGAGGCGATCCGGGCCCACCTCGACCTTTGCCCCGATTGTCGCCGGCAGTTGGCCTCCTATCAGGGCTTGCAGGGGCGCTTGCGGGCATCCCCCCCGCTCTCTGGTCGCCCCGTCGACCTGACCCTGCGGGTAATGGGAGCCCTCCCCCTGCGGGCCCGATCCCGCTTCGCCCTGTTGCCCGAAATCGCCGCCTACGCCGCGTTGTTCTTGCTGGTATTCGCCCTCTCCTGGATGGCGCTGCCCCGGCCCACCCCCCCGGTGATCGCCGCGGCGGCCGCCGGGCCTGAGCCGATCCGCCTGACCATGCTGCTCGAGGAACCCGGACAATCGCTGCTGGCCGGCATCGAGTCCACTACCCTGCAGGCCCTCGGAGCAGGCAAATGACCCGCCCACGCCTGATCCTGGCCCTGCTGCTGGCCTCGCTGGCGATCAACGTCGCCCTGGCCCTGGCCCTGTGCGACCACCGGCGGGCCAGCTTCCGCCGGCGGCCCCACCCCCCTCCGCCGGTAGACCGGCAGGTAGAGCTCCCCCCCGACCTCGACATCCGGGCTTCGCAGCGCCAGGCGCTGCAGGAGATGGTGCGAAGCTACAAGGTGGACTCGATCCCGATCCGCGAAGACATCATGGATCAACGGGTGGCCATCATCGAGGAACTCGGCCGCCCCGACTACGATGCCGACACCGTGCGCACCATGGTCGGTGAACTCAACGAGCTGGAAAAGGCGCTCAACCAGCGATTCGCGGATCTGCTGCTGCAGGCGGGGGGGGTGCTGGACAGCCAGCAACGGCTGCGCCTCCTCTACCGGCTGAGTCGCGAATGGTTTCGTTTCGGTCCCGAATCTGACCAAGGAGGTCATCATGAATAAACGAATCACAGCATTGGCAACGGGGATCGCCCTCGGCCTCGGTCTGCTTGTCCTGCCCGGATACGCCACACCCGGAGCCCCGGGGGTGCCCGCCCTGGCCAGCATGAAGTTCGGCTTGCACATGGCGGAAAACAACCTGTTCGAAGCCCGCTTCCTGTTGCGCCACAAGGAGGCGATCGGCCTCTCCCCCGAACAGGAGAAGAAGATCGAAACCCTGATGCTGAACTGGGAGGAGAAGGCCATCCGTCGCGGCGGCGACCTCAAGATTCTGGAGCTGAAGTTCGCCACCCTGCTCAAAGAGCAGAAAATCGATCGCCAGGCGATGGAAAAGATGGCGCGCGACCTGGGGGCCACACGCACCGACCTTCAAGTGGACCACCTCAACTACCTGATCGACCTGCGGGGCATCCTGACCGCAGAGCAGATCAAAAAACTCGAGGCGCTGCGCCGCAATCGGCAACAGGAGAGGGAGGGGGCAAAATCGATGGGGGATCGGCACGGCGCCCGGCGGGCAATCCTCCCCAGCCCGCCTCCCGAGGGCAAGGCCGAGTAGAACCAAAAAAAGGGGCCGCAATACGGTCGCAACCGCGGCTGGATGCCATGCTGAATCGTCACACGATCAGCATGGCATCGCCGTAGGAGAAGAAGCGATAGCCCTCCTGAACCGCGATCCTGTAGGCCTGCTGGAGCCCTTCGAGGCCGGCAAAGGCGGCGGTCAGGATGAACAGGCTCGACTTGGGCAAGTGGAAGTTGGTCACCAGGCGGTCGACCCGCTGGAACTGAAAACCCGGATAAATAAAAATCTCGGAGGGGAAGGTCTCTTCGCCGGGCAGGTCGTGGGCCCAGGTCTCCAGCGAGCGCACCGAGGTGGTCCCTACCGCCAGCAGCTTCTTCCCCTCTTCCTTGAAGGCCAGGATCCGCCGCCTCGTTTCGTGGGGCAGGGTGATGATTTCTCTCCCCATGCGGTGGTCCTCGACGCACTCGGTTTCGATCTTCTGGAAGGTGGCCTCGCCGACGTTGAGGGTCAATTCGATCACCGGGCTTTTCTGGCGGATTCGGTCCAACAACTCGGGGGTGAAGTGCAAACCGGCGGTGGGGGCGGCGATCGATTTTCCCGAGCGGGCATAGACGGTCTGGTAGCGGTCGAGGTCGTACTGGCGGAAGCGCGCCGCTTCCCCGGCGTTTCGATGAAGGTAGGGCGGCAACGGGGCATAGCCGCAGGGTGAAACGCCTTCGAAGGGCACGCTCCAGCGCAAGCGCCGCTTGCCCGAGGCCAGCACCTCTATGACCGTCGCCGTCACCCCGGGGGAGACCTCGACCACCGCGCCGGGTTTCAGCGCCTTGCCCGGCTTGCCCAGCACCTCGGTGACATCGCTTCCCTCCTCGCGGGTCACCAGGAACTCGATCGCCCGCCCCCCCACCCGGCCAAAAAAACGGACCGGGGCGACCCGCGAGTTGTTGACCACCAGGAACTCGTCACCGGCGAGCAGGTCCGGGAGGTCGCGGAAGAGATGGTGGGTGACGCGACCGCTGGCCCGATCGAACCGCATCAGGCGCGATTCGTCGCGGCGGTCGGCGGGAAAGCGGGCAATGTGCTCGGGGGGCAGGGGGAAGTCGAATTCATCCAGTTTCATGGCCCTATTGTACACCTGTTGGCCTCTGCCACCGACCTCCCCGCTACGAGATGATCACTCCATAGATGAGGCCCGAAATCGTGGCGAAAACCACGATCAAACCGACGTATACCGCCGTCCTCTTATTGCCGAGAAACTTGCGCACCACCAGGATGCTGGCCAGCGAGATCACCGGGTCGGCAAGCAGATAAGCCAGCAAGGGGCCCTTGGCCATACCCAGCCCCAAAAACATCTTGGCCATCGGCACCTCGACCAGGGTTGGAAAGTACATGAGCACCCCGAACAGGACGGCGACCAGGTTGGCGGACACCGAATTGGTGCCCATGAAGGTGGCCAGAAAGTTCTGGGGCAGGAGCCTGGTCAAGACCCCGGCAATGAAGATTCCGGCCAGCAGCAGGGGGAATATCTTGCGGGTGAACATCCAGGTTTCCAGGAGCCAGGCCTTGACTTCGTCGGAGCTGAACAGCCATTTGGCCATGGCAACGAGAAGGACGATCAGCACCAGGGCGATCGCGTATTTCATCGATCCGCGGACCCGGGTGCCCACGATCAGGATCGCCACCAGGGTGGTGAAGAAGGCGACAAGCCGGTGTTTTCGGAAAAAAGACGGGGAATCCGCCGAGCGCGAGTCGTCCTGGGCAATGCTGGCCACGGCATTCCGCTCGTCCTGGGCATCTTCTTCCCGGAACAAGGCCGATATGATCAGCCCGATCACGATGGCGAAGGTCACCGAAAGGACGATGCGGGCCAGGGCAAAGCTCCATCCGAGCACGCTGCCGGTGAAGAGGATGGCCATGATGTTGGTCGCCGGCGCGGTGTAGAGAAAG